>CAZMQP010000041.1:2085-12946 GCA_964568385.1 uncultured bacterium | reverse complement strand
TGGTCGAACTGGTACTCGATCCCGTCCACGCCGACGTTGTCGCGGTTCGTGCGTCCGAGCACCTCGAGCGTGGTCGCACCGAGCGGGTACTGGCGCCGCGTCTCGTCCTCGACGGCGATGCCCTCGATGCGCAGCGCGCGGATGCGGGCGCCGAGCTCGGGGGCGAGATCGCGCTTGAGCCACTGGTAACCCCGGCTGGCCGTCAGCGTCCGGCGCAGCGCCTTCGCCTCGAGTCCGAGCAGCGGGGCGAGGCGGCGGGCGGCGTCGGCGGCGTCCGCGAGCTGCGGCCGGTACACCGCGACGTGGCTCACGCGCATGTCCCGCGCCAGCACGCGGCCGCGCCGGTCGCGCAGCTCACCGCGCCGCGGCAGCACCTTCTTGCGGATCTGCTGGTTCTGCTGCGCGCGCTCGCCGTAGTGGGCGTGCTGCGCGGTCTGGATCCACGCGGTCCTCACCCACAGCATCGTGAGGACCAGGAAAAGGCCGGCCGCCACCACGAGCACCCGACTCTTGCGCATCTCCCTGTGGGCCAAGGTTCCCTCCGTGGAACGGCGGTTCACGCAGACCGCCAGCCCGACTTGCGCGGTGCCGTGGCGCGGCCGGCTCACTCAGCGGACCGGTCGCCCTGATGGGTCTCCGGTCAGTTCACGTCACGTCCGCGTGCCGCGGCGTCCGGCACGAGCGGGGAGAAGGTGCGGCCGATCGCCGCGAGCAGCCCCTTCCGCTCCCCCGCGGCCGGCGTGTCCGCCTTGGCGAGGTACTCGGCCGGGAGCGCGACGAACTGCCGCGGGTCGGTGGGCCGCAGCCCGAGCCCGGCCGCCATCGGCGCGACGCCGGCGCGGTCGAGGCCGTCCTCCTGGGCGCTCTGCGACCACTCCAGCTCCGCGTTCGCCAGCTGCAGCCGGCGGGTCGTGTCGCTCAACTGCACGCTCAGGCTGCGGACGGCCGCCGACTGCCCGACTTCCAGCAGCAGCATCGCCAGCAGCGTGAGCACGCCCAGCACGGGACCCGGACGGATCGCGAACGACTCGGGACGGCGCCACGAGGGGACATCGTGACGGATCGGGCTCATCGTGGCCTCCTGCGGAATGCGCGGAGCCGCGCGCTGCGTGCGCGCGGATTGGACGACTGTTCCTCTTCCGAGGGGACCACGACGCGGCGCGTCAGTTCCTCCCAGACCGGGGCGCCCTCGTCCGCGAGCAGCGGACGGCGGCGGACATCGAGGCGGGGCGCGGGACGGAGCGCCTGCTTGACGCGGCGGTCCTCGCCCGAGTGATACGAGAGCGTGACCACGACGCCGTGGTCGCGCACGACGCCCGGCAGCCACGCCAGCGCGGACTCGACCTGCTCCATCTCGTCGTTGACCCAGATGCGCAGCGCCTGGAACACGGGCGCCAGCGCCGCCGGGCGCGGATCGCCGAGCGTGCGCTCGACCACCGCCGCCAGCGCGCGCGTGCCGGTCAGCCGGCCGGCGCGGTGCTCGGTGAGGATGGCGCCGGCCAGCCGCGAGGCCGCGCGCACGTCGCCGTAGGCGCGCAGCACGGCCGCCAGTTCGGCGGGCTCGGTGCGGGCGAGGCGCTCGGACAGCGGCTCGCCGCGCGAGGCGTCCATGCGCAGGTCGAGCGGGCCCTCGCGCATGAAGCTCATGCCGCGGGCGGGATCGTCGATCTGGCGCGACGAGAGGCCGAAGTCGAACAGCGCGCCGGCCAGCGGCTCGCCGCCGGCGCGCGCGTGCGCCTGCGGCAGCTCCGCGAACGTGGCGTGGGCGAAGGTCACGCGGTCCCCGAAGGGCGCGAGGCGCCGGCGCGAGAAGGCGAGCGCCTCGAGGTCGCGGTCGCAGGCGAGCACGCGCACACCGGGCGCGGCGGTGAGCAGCGCCTCGCTGTGCCCGCCGTCGCCGAGCGTCGCGTCGAGATAGAGTCCGTCACCGGGTGCGAGGAAGGCGAGCGTCTCGCGGACCAGCACCGGTTCATGACGCGCACTCATCCGGCTGCTCGGCGGCCATCGCGGGCCCGGTCCACAGCTCCTCGACCGACGGCCAGCAGCGCAGCTGCGGTTCGCAGCCGGCGAGCCGCAGCAGGTCGCGCAGGTAGTGCGACAGCCCGCACAGCACGGTCGCGCCGGCGCGCGCCTCGAAGCGCACGAGCGCCGCGACCAGCCGCGGCACCAGACGGTAGTCCACGTGGCGCAGCTGGCTGCAGTCCACCACCAGCTGCGAGACGCCGCGCGCGGCGATCTCCGTGAGGGTCTCCTCGATGCGCCGCTCCGCCGACAGGTCGATCCAGCCGCGCAGCGCGAGCACGGCGATCCGTCCCTGCGGGCGGTCGTGCCACTCGATGCGGCCGGAGGCGCCGTGCCGGCCGCGCGTGAACTGGAGGTTCACGGCCGTCTGCGGCACTCCCTTGTCGGGCAGCGAGACCATCACCCCAGTCCTCCGAGGACTTCCTCTCCGAGTGCATCGAGATCGGCCTGCGCGGGCTCCACCGCCTCGCGGAAGCGCTCCGGCGACCACAACTCGATGCGTCCGACCTGGCCGTGCAGGACGGCTTCCTTGCCGAGACCTGCACGGCTCATCAGTGGCGGCGGAATGGTGATCCGTCCTTGGGCGTCCACCGCCACTTTGCTCGCTCCCACCAGGAACGCCCTCGCGAACTGACGCTGCTTGGCGCGGCCGGTCGACAGCGCGCGGAGCCGTTCCTCGAGATGTCCCCAGTCCTCGAAGGCGTACAGCCACAGGCAGCCATCCAGCCCGCCGACGAGGACGAATTCCGAGAGAGGCTGCTTCCGACCGGGCACCTTGCGGATCGAAGCCGGGATCACGATGCGACCCTTGTCGTCGATCGAGTAGGTGCTGGTGCCGTAGAAGGTCGCCATCCGGTCTTTTCAGGGGATGGGCCGGGTCGACATTTTCTCCCCGGAACCCCCATTTCCTCCCACGAGCCGGAATCTACGGGCGGGGCTCGGGCGAGTCAATGGAAAATCTTCGCATCCTTCGGCGGGCCACCGAGTTGCACGGATGTGCAGGGCGCCGGGCGGCGCCCGCGCGGCAGGGTCAGCGCGTGCCGGAGGGGTGGCGGCGGCGGATGGAGTCGGCCACCGCCCAGTCGATGCGGTAGATCGTGTACACGGCCTCCCCCGGGCGCGCGATGCCGAGGTTGGGCAGCGAGGCGTGCCCCACCGGCGTGAGCGCCGGCGCGAACAGGCTGCGGTCGAGCAGGTCGAACCGCCGCGGCGCCCGGTCCATCAGCATCTCCGGCCGCGCGACGTCCGCGAACGCGAACCGCGCCACCGCGTCGGCCTGCGGCATGCGCGCGAGGATGGGCACCATCCCGGGGGTGACGAGCCCCGCTAGGTCGAGCACACGGCGCTGGCTGTAGTAGCCGACCGCGCCGATGTCGGGGGCGGCGATGATGGCGCCGGGCGCGGTGTTCTCGCGGAACCACTTGCCCCACGGGATGAGGCTCGCACGCATGCCGGCGCTGAGCGAGTCCACCTGCGGCCGCACGGTCTGCTGGTAGACGAGCAGGTTCGGCACCACCGTGAGCAGCATCAGGCCGAACCCGAGCAGCGTGGCGCCGCGGCCGTCCTCGCGGCGCGGGCGGTCGCCGCCCCACCAGCGCTCCACCGCCCGCCACGCGAGCCACGCCAGGATCGGCATGAGCGGCAGCAGGTAGCGCGACAGCACGGGCACGCCGCGCATGGTGTAGAGCACGGGCAGCGCGCCCACCCACACCCACGGCAGCAGGCGCTGGGCCTGCCACTCGCGCGGCCACAGCCGGCGGCCGCCGAACAGCAGCGCCGCCGCCAGCGCCCCGGCGAGCGCGGCGTCGGTGGCCCCGACGATCTTGGCCTGCCGCATGAGCTGCTCGGCCAAGTAGGGCCAGCCCTCCCCCCCGGCGGCCTTGGCCTCGAGCGTGTTGGGCCAGAACGTCCCGAACGTGAGCCGCGCGAACAGCAGCCAACCGCCGTAGATGATGGCCGGCGGCAGGGCGCCGAACAGCAGGCGGCGGATGCCGGCACGCGAGTCGGTGTCGATGATCAGGAAGATGCCCCACAGCGCGAGCAGGAACACCGCCTCGGGCCGCGTCAGCGCGGCCAGCGCCCACAGCGCTCCGGTGCGGACCGGACGCGAGCCCCACTGGCGGCCCTCCGTGAAGGCGACGAAGCCGGCGAGCACGAGCGCCACGGCGAGCGGCGTCTCCATGCCGGAGACCGACCAGCGGAGCATCCACGCGTGACAGGCCCAGGTGACGACGCCGAACGCGCGCAGTTCGGGCATGCGCATCGTGCGCCGCAGCAGCTGCAGGAACAGCACCACCGACCACAGCGTCGCGAGGGCGCCGATCCCCTTGGCGACGAGCAGGCCGTCGAGGCCCAGCGCCATGCCGTCGGCGATGAGCGCCACCCACAGCGGGCTGGTGCTGCCGTACACGTTCTCGCCCGGATTGAACACGAAGCCGCTGCCGGCGGCGAGGTTCCGCGCGTACTGCAGATGGATGTAGGTGTCGTCGGTGATGTAACCGCGCAGCGGCCACATCAGCGCGAGCGAGAGCAGCAGCGCGACGGCCAGTCCGATCTTCTCGATCCGCGTCAGCGGGCCGTTCTCGGTCAGGATCACGCGGGCTCCTTCGGGCTCGTGGGGCGGGCGAGGTCGTCGAGGGTGCGGGCGAAGCGCTCGGCCAGCCGCTCACGGGCGTGCGCATCGAGCCAGTCCGGACGCTGGTCCGGGCTGCGGCCCCGGTCGCGCCACTCCATGTACCGCCTTTCGAGGGCGCGCGCCAGTGCGCCGGCGTCCCCCGGGGGCAGCACCTCCCCGCCGGCGCGGCGCACGAGCGCCGCCGCCTCGTCGCCCTCGGGCAGCAGCGCCACCACCGGCCGCGCCGCGTCGAGGTACTCGTAGAGCTTGCCCGGCACCATGGTGCGGTAGCCCGCACCGCGGGGCTTCCACAGCAGCAGCGCGTCGGCCGCCCGCTGATACCGGCGCGACTCGGCGTGCGCGAGGGCGCTGCGGAAGCGCACCACGCCCGTGAGGCCGAGCGCCCGCGCGCGGTCCTCGTGGTCGGCGTCGTAGGGCCCGACGAGGTCCACGCGCACCCGGCGGCGCGTCTCCGGCCGGGCGATGCCCAGGTCGTGCAGCGCGTCGAGCAGGGTGGAGGCGTCCTCCATCAGCGACAGGGTGCCGGTGAACACGAGACGGAAGTGGTCGCCGTCGGCTTCGACTCCGCCGGCGCCGGCGGGTTCGAAGCCGTTGGGCAGATGCTCCAGGCGCCGGATGCGCGCGCCGGAGCCGCGCAGGTCCCGCACGTGCGTCTCGGAGGCGCAGGTGACGAGGTCGGCGCCCTCGAGCACGCGGCGCTCGAGCGCCGCCTGCCGCGCGCGGTGCCAGGCGGTCGGCGGCGGCTTGAAATGGAGCCCGATCCAGGGGTCGCGGAAGTCGGCGACCCACGGCACCGGCCGCGAAGCGGGGGCCGCGAGGTGCGCGCTGTCGGGGGGCGAGGTGGTGACGAGCGCATGCACCCCTCCCACGGCCAGCCGCCGGCTCACCGCGGCGCGCGCCCGGCGCGCCCAGCCGGCGTAGGCATCCGGGAGCAGCCACCAGTCGGCGAGCCGGCGCAGCGGCGCGAACCGGCTGCCCGAGCGCGCGCTGCGGGCGCCGCGTGTGCGCGACCACCACGCGGCCGCGCTGCCGCCCGGCCCGCGGATCACCTCGGTGCCCTCGGGGATCGCCAGGGACGGATCGCGCACCCAGTAGTCCTCCTCCCCCGCGCACACGACGGTGACCGACCAGCCGTGCCGGGGCAGGTGGCGGGCCCAGGCCAGCACGCGATGCACGCCGCCGCCCGCGAGCGGCGGGAAGAAGTGCGAGACCACGAGCACGCGGCGGCTCATGCCGTCACCGGGAGCAGCGGGCGGCCGGCGGCCAGCGCCTCGAACATCGCCTCGATGCGCGCGAGGTTCACGTGCCAGTCGCCGCGCCGCGCGATCACCGCCGCGCCGGCGGCGCGCGCGCGCGCGCGCCAGTCCCCGTCGGCGAGCGCCTGCTCGAGCGCCGAGGCCAGCGCCGCGTCGTCGCCGGGCGCGAACCGGCGTCCGCACTCCGGGTCCGCCACCCACGGCCGGTTGCCCTCGATGTCGCTCACCACCGGCACGGCGCCGGCGGCCATCGCCTCGAGCAGCGACACCGACGTCGAGTCGCTGAGCGAGGCCGACACGTAGACCTCGGCGCGGCCCAGCCAGCCGGCGAGTTCGTCCGGGCCGAGCCGGCCGACGAACCGCCAGCGGCCGGCGGGCAGCAGCGTGCCGGCGAGCCGCTCGAGGGACGCCCGCTGGCTGCCGTCGCCGGCGAGCACGAGGTGCGCCTCGGGCCGCGCGCGCATCACCACGGCGGCGGCGCGCAGCACGGTCGGCACATCGTAGACGGGCTCGTGCATGCGCGTGGACAGGATGAGCCCCGGCGTGCGCTCGCCCGGGCGGAAGCGCTCGCGGTCCACGCCCCACGGCACCATGCGCAGGCGCCCGGGCGGCGCGCCCAGCCGCTCGGCCGCGGCGGCGAGGTTGTCGCCGTCGGCGAGCACGAGCTGCGCGCGGGAGAGCACGAACCGCGCGCGGGCGCGCTGCAGCGGATCGCGCCCGCCGGCCAGCAGCAGGTCGCTGCCCCACGCCGACACCGACAGCGGACGCACGCCCGCGAGCACGCCGAGCAGTCCGTAGTTGGGCACGTAGTGCGCGTCCACCACGTCGGGGCGGAACGCCCGCAGCGCCGGGGCGAGCGCGAAGCGCGCCAGCGGGTAGCGCAGCGCGCCCGGCAGCGGCGGCGACGGCAGCCGCTCGCACTCGAAGCCCGGCATCGGAGGCTCCAGCGACCACACGCGCACGTCGTGGCCGCGCGCGCGCAGATGGCGCACCCAGCGCACGGTGTGGAACACCGAGGCGTTGGACAGCGTGGCGATCCTCATGCCGCCGCCCCGCGCCGCCGCCTCGCCCACCCCTGCAGCCGCGCCAGCATGGCGGCCCAGCCGGCGCTGCCGGCGGGTGCCAGCGTGCGCACGGGGTAGCGGAAGGCCTCCGCGCCGAGCGACCGCTTGAAGTCGGCCACCCGCGCCAGCCCGGTGCTGGCGCCGAGATCCACGCGCGCGCGGCCGCGCGCCGCCGCCCACTCGACCACCCCCCACACCAGGCGCGTGAACGCCTGCGCGCGGCGGCCGTCGGGGTGCGTGCCGCTCCACCACAGGAAGGTCTCGTGCGGCCCGTCGAGCGCGAGCGACGCCGACAGCAGCCCGCGCGCGTCGCGCACCGTGAACAGCCGCGCGACCGGGTCGGCGCCGGCGAGCAGCCGCCGCGACAACTCGAGCGGCAGCGCCCGCCCCGCTCCCCAGCGCGTGCGTTGCGCGAGGTGCAGCGCGTAGGCCGCCTCGAGCGCCTCCGGCTCCTCGGCGAACACGAGCGCACGGCCGAGCGTCTGCTGCAGCGCCTGCCGCGGCTTGCGCTCGATGCGGCGCATCACGGCGGCGGGCCCGCCCGCGAGCGGCAGGGTCGCCGCCTCGGCCCATGCCGTCTCGCCGGGAACGCTCGCCAGCGTCGCCGCCGACACCTCGGGTCCGACGGGCCGGTAGCAGGCCCAGGCGCCGCCGGCGAAGCCGCCGGCGCGCACGCGGGCGGCGAACGCCTGGGCCACCGCGAGGTCCACCTCGGCATGGGCGCCGTCCCGGGCGAGCGGGGCGCCCGACAGCATCATCGGCAGGGCGTGCAGCCACTCGGCGCCGCCGCGCCGCTCGATCAGCACCGGTGCGCCGCCGAGCAGGGCGCCGCCGCCTTCGATCACCACCCACTCGGCACGATGGCCGCTCACCACCTGCTCGAAGCCGCGCGCGAGGGCGGTGCGGAGCGACGGCGCCGCGCCCGCGTCCGCCGCGAGCAGGTCGTCCCAACCGGCCGGCGGCTCCGCCGCCCAGCGTGCCTCGAGGCGGTTCCCCTCGGGAGCCGTCAGCGCAGCACCACCACGCGCGCGGTGGCCTCGGCGCCGTCGCCGCGCGCACGGACGAAGTAGATGCCCGCCGGCACCAGCCGGCCGTCCTCGTCGCGGCCGTCCCAGATGAGCCGGTCGTCGCCGTCGGCCGAGAACCGCCGCACGCGCGTGCCGCGCAGGTCGATCACCTCGCCCTGGTAGGCGGTCGCGTTGCCGCGCAGGCGCAGCTGGAACCCGGCGCCCGTGAGCGCGACGGGATTCGGGTAGGGCCGGACCTGGAGCCGCGCCAGCTGCGGCGCCGGCGGCGGGGTGTAGCCGGGATCGTAGCGATGCAGGCCGGCGGCCGTCCCGATCCACACCACGCCCGTCGCGCGGTCCACGCGCACCACGCGCACCTCGTTGTCGGCGAGCGGCGAGTTGTCCACTCGGAAGTCCTGCGTGCCGCCTCCGGGGAAGTAGGCGCGCACGCCGTCCACCGAGCCCACCCACACGGTGCCGTCGCGTGCGATGTCGAGCGGATGCACGGCGCCGCTCGGCGCGGGGCCCGCCGGGATGTCGAGGATCGAACGCGGCAGCTTGCTGCGCGCGTCGATGCGGCGCAGCGAACTGGTGGTGAGCACCCAGATCGAGTCGCCGTAGGCCTCGACGCCGAAGATGTCGAGCGCCTCGAAGCCGGGGATCGCGTTGAACACCGGCAGCCGCTGCCGGCCCGGATCCGTGGTGGCGAGGTCGGTCCACGACACGCCGTGCGAGGGGAACCCCGCCCACAGCACGCCGTAGCGGTCGACCGTCAGCGCGCGCACCTGGTTGTCGGCGATGCCGGTGCTGGCGCTGCGGTAGTTGATGAGCCACGTGCCGTCGGGCGTGTAGACGTCGATCCCGGCGGGCTCGACATTGCCGCGGTCGGGCGTGTCGAACCCGAAGTACAGGTAGCCGTCGCGGTCCATGGTCGAGGCCCAGCCGTAGGTGTGCTTGGCGAGCGTGTCGCGGGCGGCCAGCGGGATGAAGTAGTGGGTCACGCTCGGCACCGGGCCCGAGTCGTCGAGCCGCGCCATCGCGGCGTCCCACGAGCCCACCCACTTGCGCCCGAACTTGTCGCGCTGCAGCGAGTACGGATAGCCGATGAAGCGGAAGGTCGTGTCCACGCCGAACCATGGCGTCGAGATCTCCCAGTTGCGCCAGACGCCGTCGCGCAACCGGCTGAATCCGAAGTTGGGCATGTTCACGTACACGCTCAGGCTGTCCACGATGATGTTCGTGACGCTGTTGCCCGCCGGCGACGGGGGCCGGCGCGCGATCCACGACGGGCTCGCCTGCTCGAGCAACTGGCCGCCCTGAGTGACGAACGCGAGACCGTCGGGGTCCATGGTCATCTCGACGCCGCCGTCGCCCGAAGGCGCGGAGGCCGGCGCGCCCGGGACCTGCTGCCACGCGTTGACCACCCATTGGAACAACCCGAGCGAGGAGACGGTCAGGATGCGCCCGGCATCGGCGCGCATGCGGCGGGACGAGCCGTTGCCCCCGGCGACGCCCCAGTTGCCGGCGGCCCGGTTCCAGCGGTGGCTGGCGCCGTTGGCGAGCGCGAACACCTCGGTGCCGTCGGTCGCCATCGCCACGATGGCGGTCGACAGCAGCCCCGTGTTCACGGTGCTCCAGGTGGCGAGCTGCTGCGACAGCCGCGCGAGGTAGACGCCCGAGGACGTGCCCACGAACAGCGTGTCCCCGAGCACCACGAGTCCGGTGACGAAGTTGTTGGCGAACGGGGAGGGCGTGCCGAGGTCGGGCACGGAACCGGCGATCTCGCGCCCGTCCCACAGCGCGATGCCGCGGGTGGTGCCGATCCAGATGGTGTCGCCATCGGCGAACAGCGTCGTGACGCTGTCCGAGGGCAGTCCGTCGAAGGCGTTGACGAGCGCCCAGTCGCGGCCGTCCGCCGACAGGCGGCTGACGCCCTTGCCCGGCGTGCCGGCCCACAGCCGGCCCGAGCGGTCGAACGCGATGGAAGTGATGTGATTGCTCGCCAGTCCGCCCGGTTCGCGCACGATGGTCTCGAAGCGCGACTCGCCGCGGCGGTAGCGGATCAGCCCGGCCTCGCCGGTCGCCATCCACACGACGTCGCGCGTGGCGACCAGGTCGTGGCACGTGTACATGCGCAGGTAGGTGGTCCACGCGCCGCTGGCCGACGCGGTGGCGGTGACGCTCACGACCGCGAGGGCGGTCAGCCACAGGACCCGAAGGGCGTTGCTCATGCGAATCACTCCAGTCGGCCGGTGAGGTCGAGCCAGCGGAGGCGCCAGACCATGCCGGCCGCCTCCCAGATGATGCGGCGGCTCATCTTCGAGACGCCCGCGCGCCGGTCCACGAACAGGATGGGGATCTCCTTGATGCGGAAGCCGCGCTTCCAGGCGCGGAACGACATCTCGATCTGGAAGCTGTAGCCCTCGGAACGGACGCGGTCGAGCCGGATGCCCTCGAGCGCGCGCCGCCGGAAGCACTTGAACCCTCCGGTGGAGTCGGCGAGCGGCAGGCCGGTGATGAGCCGCGTGTACACGTTGGCCGAGTACGAGAGGATGAGGCGGCTCAGCGGCCAGTTCACGACGGTGACGCCCTGGATGTAGCGCGAGCCGAGGACGATGTCGGCGTCGGTGATCGCCTCGAGGAACGAGCCGATCGCGTCGGGGTCGTGTGAGAAGTCGGCGTCCATCTCGAAGATGAACTCGGCGCCGTGTTCGAGCGCGTAGCGGAACCCGTCGCGGTAGGCGGAGCCGAGACCGAGCTTGCCCGGACGCTGCAGCAGGTGCACGCGCGGCTCGCGCTCGCGGCGCTCGGCCACCAGCGCGGCGGTGCCGTCGGGCGAGTTGTCGTCCACCACCAGCACGTGCAGGTCGTAGGGCA
>CAZMQP010000041.1:0-2075 GCA_964568385.1 uncultured bacterium | reverse complement strand
GGTCCATCAGCGCGACGATGTTCTCGCGCTCGTTGTAGGTGGGGACGATGACGAGCTTCTCCATCACGCCTCCCCGCCCGCCGGCTTCGGCCGCCGCCGCGACTGCCACAGGCCGGCGCCGAACAGCAGCAGCACCACCGCGAGACTGACGAGGCTGAGCTGCAGGCCGTGACGGATCGCGGGCGACTCGAACCGGAACACCACCTCGTGCGTGCCCGCCGGCACCGCCACCGCGCGCAGCACGTGATCGGTGCGCAGGATCGGGGCCGGCGCGCCGTTCACCGTCGCCGTCCAGTCGGGGTACCACAGGTCGGCCAGCCGGACGAGCGCCGGCTGCGGCGACTCCACCGAGAGCGCGACCTCGTGCAGCGAGTAGCGCTCGATCGCCACCTGCCCGCCGGCGAGCGGCACGCTCGGGAACCCGGGATCGCCGGCGACCCAGGTGAACCGTGACGGGTCACGCCCGGAACCCATGAGCGAATCGATGGCCACGAGGCCGGTGTCGGGCACGACGCCGTACTCCCCGACGAGCGTCGCGCGCGGCAGCGCCAGCAGGTTCTCGTACACGACGCCGCTGCCGCGGTGCACCTCGCGCAGATAGGGCGGCGGCTGCGGGAACGGCTGGCTCATCACCAGGAACCGCACGTTGAGCAGGGCGAGCCAGCGCGTGTCGAACAGCACCTGCGTGTCGAGCAGGTCCTGGAACAGGCGCGGCTTGGCCGGGTGGTAGCCGTTGAGCTGGGCGATCTTGAAGCTGGCAAGCCGGTTGCTCGTGAAGCGCTCGGGTTCGAGCGCGCGGAACGACCCCATCGGCCCCTGGGTCTCGAGGAAGCGCACCACGTCGTCGCGCCCGTGGTCCTCGCTGCGCACGACCGGGTCGCCGATGACCGGCTGCATGATCCGCGCGCTGATCGGCCACAGCTCGAACAACAGCAGCACGAGCACGCCGGCGGACGCGGCACGGGCCGGCAGCCGGCCGCTCGCGGCGGCCCAGCCGAGCAGCGAGGTCGCGAGCGCCAGCAGGGCCACCTTGGGCAGGTCCCCCGCGAACCCCGCGAAGGCGGCGCTGGCCGCCTCGGCACTGAAGCCGGGCTTGCTCCGCATCGCCATCTCGACGTAGCCGCTGCGCCAGCTCTCGGCGCCCAGCCCGAGCAGCAGCAGCACACCGGCGGCGGCGGCGAGCCCGAGCCAGAGGCGCGCCAGCCGCCCATCCCCCTTGGCACCCGCCTCGCCGCGCGCGAGCACGGCGCTCCAGCCCCACGCGGCGCCCATCGCCACCGCCAGCTGGAGCAGGATGACGATCATGACCGGGATGCGGAAGCGGTTGAAGAGCGGGACGTGGTCGTACATGAGGCGGTAGACCGGTCCGTACTCGCCGAACGACACGAGCAGCGCGAACACCCCGAGCGAGACGGCGAACACGCGGCCCAGTAGCGGCACCGCGCCGCCGGCCACCAGCATGGGCGCGATCAGCAGCACCGCCACGATGCCGAGGAACGCGTTGGGGTAGTCCGTGAACGGCATGCCGCCCCAGTAGGTGGGGCTGCCGAAGCCGACCCAGTTGGGGATGACGGTGGCGAGCAGCTCGTAGGGGGCCATGGACCACTGCGTCGCGTAGGCGAGCCCCGCCCCTCCCCCCTCGCCGCTGCCGCGGATGCTGTACTGCGCGTAGTCGCGCAGCGGCAGGTTGAAGAAGCCCGCGAGCCCGAAGGCGATCGCGACCGCCGCCGCGATGCCCAGCGCGCGCACCGCGCGCGCCGGAAGCTGTCCCGGCTGCCGCACGCCCGCCGCCAGCCACAGCAGCGTGAGCACCGCCACCGCGAGCCACGAGTAGAAGCAGATCTGGACGTGTCCGCGCAGCAGCTGGAAGCCGCCGGCGAGCGCGAGCCACGCGAGCGAGGCGAGCTGTCCCGACCTCAGCCAGCGCGAGGCGAGCCAGACGAGCAGCGGCAGGTAGGCGGAGTTGACGAGCTGGCTGCCGTGACCGTGCGAGCCGACCGCGACCAGATTCGGCGCGAACACGAACGCCACCGCCCCGAGCAGCGCCCCTTCGGGACGCGCCCCCCACTCGCGCG
>CAZMQP010000040.1:4004-13047 GCA_964568385.1 uncultured bacterium | reverse complement strand
CGATCTCGATCTACGAGGACTCCAAGACCAGCGGCACGCCGGCCGTGTTCGCCGCGAACCCGCCCAACGCCACGGCGCCGGGCTCGTTCACGGACGGCACGCTCTACCTGAGCGGCACGCTGACCGGATTCCAGTTCGTGCTCAACACGGTGAACGGCAGCGGCAGCTACGAAGCCGCCTGCGTGTTCAACGGCGGCTCGAACCTGTCGGACATCCCGCCGAGCGACCGCAACGGCTGGACGTTCGCCGGCTCGACCGGCAACGCCAACAACATCCCGCCTGGCTACGCGCATCAGATCGATGGCCAGAACTTCATCACGATCCCCACGAGCGCCGCTTCCGGCTCCTGGGGTGCACTCAAGCGCCGCTACCGCTAGTCGCGGACGAGGAGGATCCAATGAAGCTCCGTGATCTCATCCCGGCCGTGGCGCTCGCGCTCACGGTCATCGCCCACCCCGCGCATGCGGTCGGCCCGGCCATCGACTGGGACCCGGCCTTCGGCTGGCAGGCCGGCGGCACGCCGAACAATCTGCCGCTCGGCGGCGAGTTCAAGATGGTCGGCATCATCAGCGGCTTCGACATCCCGTTTGGCGATCTCAACGCCGGCGACCCCACCCGTGAGTACACGTTCTACGTGAGCGGTCTCATCTCGGGCGGAACGGTCGCGACGGGTTCTCCGGGCCTCCAGTTCTTCGAGACGCAGTTCACCGGCGGCACCATCGCCATCTACGAGGATCTGAGCCCCGAGGCCGCCTTCGTCCCCAACCCGCCCAACGCCGCCGTCCCCGCGAACTTCGTGGACGGCACGCTCATCCTGGCCGGCAACTTCACGCGCTTCGTCGTGCAGTCGAACGACTTCACGGTGTTCCAGGTGGGCAACATCGAGGGTGACGTGACGTGGAACGGCGGCACGCTGCTCGCGCGCACGTTCGCGACCGGCGGCCGGCCCTGCCCCGGACTGTTCACCGGCGGCATGACCTGGCGCACGTCGGTCGGCGTTCCGGGCTACCTGTACCGGCACGATGGCAAGATCGACCTGCAGTGCCCGACCAGCGCCACCTCGGGCACGTGGGGCCGCATCAAGTCGCTCTACCGCTAGCACCGCTCCTCTCGCGAAGGCCGTCCGGCAGCCGCCGCGCGGCCTTCGGCGTTTTCGCGTCATCCCCGCCGATTGCCTGCATCCCGTAAGCGCGGCGCGCATCCGAGACGACGCGCCGCGGCGTCCGCCGCGGCCGCTGGTCGAACCCCTGCGGGCCGCGCGGGGCGTTCTCTGATCCCCTCCCCGCCACTCGGAGAACCCACCCATGAAGCTCGCACTGCGGCAACTCGGCCTCGCGCTGCTCCCCGTCCTCGCCCTCGCCACGACCGGCTGCTCCCAGAGCAACTCCGCGCCCACCGCGCCCGCGCTCAGCGCCGCGCCCGCCGGCCCGGCGCGCGAGGTCAGCCCCGAGACCCTGTGGGGCCGCTTCGGCTTCGGCATCTCGGGCGTGATGTTCGTGCACGCCTCGCCGGACGCCCCGGCCGTGGACATCCGCCTCGGCCTGCTGCCGGCCGCGCGCGACCTCGCGTTCGGCTCCAACACGCCCTACCGCTTCACGCTCAGCGGTCAGCGCGCCATCCGCGTGAACGTGGCCGGCACCTCGACGACGGTCATCTCGGCGGCGCCGCGACTCGCCCGCAACACGTTCTACACCGTGTGGGCCGCGAACCAGGTCGCCGCGATCGAACCGGTCGTGACGGTGGACGACCTGACGCCGCCCGCCGTCGGCCTGGCGCACGCGCGCTTCGTGCACCTGTCGCCGAACGCTCCCGCGGTGGACATCGCGGTGACGGGCGGTCCGGTGGTGTGGGGCAACGCCTCGTTCAAGGACGCGACCGCGTTCACGCCGCTGCCGGCCGGCACCTACGACCTCGAGGTCCGGCTCGCGGGCAGCAACACGGTCGTCCTGCCGCTGCCGGGCATCCGGCTCGAGCGCGGCCGCATCTACACGTTCTACGCCAAGGGTCTCGTCGGCGGCTCGGGCGCCCAGGCGCTCGGCGCCGGGGCGATCCTGAACTACCCCGGCTTCGGCTGGTTCTCGGGCAGCCAGGCGGTCGAGGCGGCCGAGGCCGACCTGCGCGAGGCCGGCGAGGCGATCTGATCCCCCTGCCTCGTCGAACGCCCGGGAGCCGCACGCTCCCGGGCGTTCGTGCGTCCGGGCGGCCCCGCTCCTAGAGCGCGGCGGGGTCGAGCGGCTCGAAGGCGCGGTCGAACCGGAACGGGTTCGACGCGTGCGCCAGCGTGCCGAGGACCGCATCGAGCGTGAGCCGGGCACTGCCGGCGCTCGACATCACGCCATGCCCGCTGTGGCCGGTGTTCAGGTACAGCCCGGCGAGCGACGTGGCGCCGAGCAGCGGGCGCCGGTCGGGCGTGTCGTCGTACTGGCCCGAGCGGAGGGTCCAGTGCAGCGACTGGCGCCGCCACACCGAGGCCCAGAAGGGCGACAACCGCGCCAGCGCCGAGGGGCTGGCCGGGTCGAGCAGCGCGAAGGCGAAGGCGTCCTCGGGCGGCACGTCGTCGAGCGGCGCCTCGGCCGGCACCGACGGACGCGTCCACATGCCGTGCGCACCGCCGAGCCACGGCCGCCAGTGCGCCCCGGAGTCCTCGTCCACGGTCATGGGGGCATCCGCGGGCGCCTCGGGCACCGAGGGCATCACCAAGCGGTGCCGCCGCGTGGGCGAGATGGGCAGCGACAGGCCCGCGCCGCGTGCGATCTCCCCCGAGAACGGACCCGCCGCCAGCACCACCGCGCCGGCCGACACCCGGCCGCGGCTCGTGGTCACACCGGTGACACGGCCGCCCTCGCGTTCGATCGCGAGCGCCTCGGCGCCCACCGCGCAGGGCGCGCCGCTCGCGGCCGCATAGCCCACGGCGAGCCGCTTGGGATCGAGCCAGCCGTCGCCCGCGCGCCACGTCGCCTGCCGGACGCGCTCCGAGATCCAGGGCCAGCGCGCGCGCACCGCGTCGCCCGAGAGCAGTTCGACATCGGTCAGGCCCCACGCGTGCTGGCGCGCCACGCGGTCGCGCTGCCGCGCCGCCGTGGCGGGCTCGAACGCGCACAGCAGGTACCCCTGGGCATGCATGCCGAGGTCCCACCCGGGCAGGCCCGCCTCCTCGGCGAATCGCGCGTAGATCGGGAGGCTCTCGCGGACGAGTTCCAGTTCGTCGCGGTTGTCGAACTGGAGCCGGAATCCGCCGGTCGCCGCGGACGTGGAGAGCGTGCCGAGCGCGGGCCGCCGCTCGATCACCACCGCCGACAGACCCGCCCGCCGCGCGTACCATGCCGTCGCCAGCCCGGCGATGCCGCCTCCGATGATGGCGACATCGGCGGACCGCGGCAGATCGTGCGTGAGTCGCGGCTCCGGCGCGGACATGCGGGAAGGCTAGCGGCCTTGACAGTCAGCGTCCATCGGCCAAGGCTGCCGTCCATGCGAAGCGTGTCCACGAGTTCGCGCGGCGCCTCGCCCCGCGCGCGCTGGCGTGTGCTGACCATGGCGATGATCGCGGCGCTGGCCGTCTATGCGGCCGTGCTGCTGACGTTGCGCGGGACCGCGGTCATCCCGACTCCGCCGCCGCCCGAGACCGCCCTGCGCGTGGCGCTGCTCGCGTCCGGGGCGACGCTGCTCGCCGCGGCCGTGGCATGGACCCTGGCCATGCTGCCGGGCGCACCGAGCCTCACGCACGAGCGCACGGCGCTCGAGGCCGAGGGCCGGCGGTTCCTGATCCGCTCGCTGATGGCCTCCGCGCTCGCCGAGGGCGGAGGGCTGGCGGGCTTCACGCTGGCCCTGCTCGGAGGCCCGCTCACCGAGGCCCTCGCGCTGCTCGGAACCTCGCTCATCGTGCAGGCCGCCATCCTGCTGCCGCGCGGCGAGGGCTTCTGGCGGGCGTGGGAGGAGCAGCGGCCGGCCACCCGGGGCTGAACCGGCGGCGGCTCGATCGGAGCCCGCAACGGATTCGCCCGGCGGCTGACCGCCGGCGCGGCGGCGCGGTCAGAGCCCGTACTCGTCGGGTGCGGGCTTCCCGAGCAGCCAGTGGTCGAACCAGCGGCGGATGTGCTGCTGGTTCTGCACGCGGTGCGAGGGCAGCCCGCTGCGCGAGAGCTCGTGGTTCTCGCCCGGGAAGCGCACCATGACGACGGGCTTGCGCCGGTACATCAGCCCGCGGAACATGGCCTCGCCCTGCGCGATCGGCGTGCGCCAGTCCTCCTCGCTGTGGATCACCATCAGCGGCGTCTCGATGCGGTCGATCAGGTTCGCCGGCGAGCGCTGTGCGAAGTCCTCCGTCTGCTCCCACGGCGCGCCGCGGAACCAGAACGGGTGGAACATCGAGAAATCGCAGCTCGACCACATGTTGGTCCAGTCGGCGACGCAGCGCTGGGTGACCGCCGCCTTGAACCGGTGCGTGTGCGCGATGATCCAGTTGGTGAGCAGGCCGCCGTAACTGCCTCCGGTGACCCCCATGCGCGCCTCGTCCACCCAGCCGCGCGCGATGAGCAGGTCCACGCCGGCCAGCACGTCCTCGTGCTCGGTGCTCGGCATCTGGTACTGGAGGCGGTTGGCGAAGTGGTGTCCGTAGCTCGTGCTGCCGCGCGGGTTGGTGTAGAGCACGAGGTAGCCGGCGGCGGCGAGCACGCGGAACTCGTGGAAGAACCCCACGCCGTAGGCGGTGTGCGGGCCGCCATGGATCTCGACCACGAGTGGCAGCTTCGAGCGGCCATCCCAGCCGCGCGGTTTGACCACCCAGCCCTGGATCGAGACGCCATCGGGCATGGTCCACTCGAGTGCCTCGACCTCGCCCAGCACGTCGGGACCGAGCAGCGCCGCGTTGGGGTCGAACAGGGGCGTCAGCGTGCGGCTCGCGAGATCGTACACGCACAGTTCCCCGGCCGACTCGAGCGAGCCGAGCGTGAGCGCGACGCGGCGGCCATCGTCCGACACGCTTCCGGCCACCACCTCGCGCGAGGGATCGGTCAGCGCCTCGATGGCACCGCTGGCGAGATCGAGGCGCGCCAGCGGCGCGCTGCCGCGGTGGCTGTACGAGAACACCACGCCGCCGTCCGCGGTGAAGCCGAGTGGCGGCTCGCCGCCGCCGCGAGGAGGATGCTGGTCGGAGTTGATGCCCTCGCCCACGTGCAGATCGGCGCCCGCCGTGAGCACCCGGGGCGCGGTCATCGGCCAGCCGCCCTCGAACAGCAGCAGGTCGTCGATCTCGTAGCTGTTCGGGTCGAGCGGCCGGATGCCGCCCACCGCCACGAGGCGGCCCCCGGGGCCCTCCTCGAAACGGCCGATGGGCCCGGCGATGTCCGCGACGAGGGCGGCATCGGCGCCTTCGGTCGGCTCGGCGAGGTCGGCGGGGATGGCGCGCACGTCGTTGTCCTCGGCGGGCCGCGCGAACCACGGCTGCTCGCGCCGGTCGGTGGTGTAGAGCACGAAGCGGCCGTCTCGCGAGAACCGCGGCGCCGCTTCCTTGAACCGGGCCCCCTTGGTGAGCGCGCGCGTCGCGCCGGTGGCCACCTCGACGAGCCAGACATGATCGAGGTGCGACCAGTCGGTGAAGCCCTCGTTGTTCCATCGCCACTCGGGCCGCGTCACGACGCGCGCCGGTTCGTGCTTGGGCGGCTTGGCGTCGGGCAGATCGAGGCTCGGGTTGTGGCCCGAGAGGAACACGAGGCGGGTGCCATCGGGGGACCAGGCGGGCGAACTCGCGCCCTTGGCGATCGTGGTCAGCGCGCGTGGTTCGCCGCCGTCGAGCGGCAGCAGGTGGATCTGCGCGTCAGCCTCGGCGCTCGCCTTGCGCACGAACGCCAGGGTGCGGCCGTCGGGCGACCAGCGCGGCTGGCTGTCGCGTCCGCCGAACGTGATCTGCCGCGGTGCGCTCACCGGCTGACCGGCGGCGGGCACGTCGCACATCCACAGGTTCGTGCGGTACTCGTCGGCCTCGGTGTCCACCGAGACGAGCGTGAACGCGATGCGCGAGCCATCCGGGGAGATCCGGGGGTCGGCGATCCAGCGGAAACGGAGCAGGTCCTGTTCGAGCATGGGGTCCCCGGGGGCGTGAGAGAAGGGATGGCGGCGCGACAGGCTAGGTCGCCGCTCGGGCGGCGGTCAATCCCCTGCTTCGCGGAGCAGCGCCTCCAGATCGAGCGGTTCGGTGACGATCTCGAGCGAGCCGTCCGGCCGCGATCGCCATGACTCGCGCGGCGTGTCGGTGGTGAGTTCGACGCCATTGCCGTCCGGGTCGCGGAGATAGACCGAGTGGCTCACCGCGTGGTCGGCGGCGCCCTCGAGCGCGACCCCGGCCGCGAGCACGCGCCGCACCGCGCGCGCCAGCGCGGCGCGGCCCGGATAGCGGAACGCCACGTGATAGAGACCGGTCGTGCCGCGAGGCGGCGCGGGCCCGCCCCGGCTCTCCCAGGTGTTCAGGCCAAGATGATGGTGATAGCCGCCGGCCGAGAGGAACGCGGCGTGGTCGCCCAGGCGCTGCATCACGCGCAGCCCGAGCACGCCCTCGTAGAAGGCGAGCGCGCGCGTGAGGTCGGACACCTTGAGATGGACGTGCCCGATGTCGGCGCCGTCCGGGATCGTGTAGCGGTCGTTCGGGAGCACGCGGGCCACCTCCTCGGGCACGGGCACCGGCGCCTGCCGGGCCCGCCGCCCCGCATGTTAACCTCGTGGCCCCATGGATCGCTCCTCCCTCCCCCGCGAGCTGCGCCCGTTCATCGACGAGGCGGGCCGCCTCACGCAGTGGCCCGGCCGCCAGAAGGTCCAGCGCATGGCCATCACGCTGCTCGCCCGGCGCTTCGAGCCCGGCCGCGACTACACCGAGCGCGAGGTCAACTTCGTCCTGATGGACGGCCACACGTTCGCCGACTGGGCGCTGCTGCGCCGCTCGCTGGTGGACTGGCGCTACCTCGACCGCGACGGCAGCGGGCATGCCTACCGGCTGCGCGCCGATGCCCCGCTCGGGTTCGAGACGCCCGCGCCGGCCGGGGGGGATGCGTGAGCCGGGCCTTCGTCGGTGCAGTCGCGCTCCTCGGCGCACTTCACACGCCGCCGGCGGCTGCCGCCCGCGTCCACACCACCTACCTCTGGCACATGCACCAGCCCATCTACTGGCCGGCGGTGAGCGCCGCCAACGGCATCGCCTACGAGACGGCGTACGAGACCATCCAGACCGGGCACTCGCTCAACGACGAGGCCGCGATCTTCAACAGCGACGACCGCGTCAACGACTACCAGGGCTACCCGAAGGCGGCGCTCGGGATGCTGTGGGACCTGCCCGACGCCGGTGCGCAGATCTCGTTCGCGGGCGCGCTGATCGAGAACATCGAGAGCCTCGCGGCGGCCGGCTGGAACGGCGGCCGCTACGCGTGGAACTGGTATCAGGCCAACCGCGACGCGATGGCGTGGACGACGTCGGGCGGCCGGCGCAAACTCGACCCGGTGGTCGTCGGCGCCCATCACGCCGTCAACCCGCTGGTGGACGACGCGGTGTTCCGGCGCGAACTGGCGGTGCACCAGGCGCTGTCCCAGTCGGCGTGGCCGGGCGTGACCTCGAAGGGCTTCTTCCCCGCCGAGATGTGCTTCAGCACACGCCTGATCCCGGCGCTGCTGGATGCCGGCGTCGAGTGGGCGATCGTGCCCGACGTGCACCTCGCGCGCGCCTGCGCCGGCTACCCCTACGTGGCGAACCAGGACAACACCGATCCGCCCAACCGGGCCGACCAGGTGAACCCCGCGCAGGGCGTGTACCAGTCGCTCACCATCAGCCGCGGCGTCACCACCAAGGTCCCCGTGCCCTTCGCCCTGCGTCCGCACCACGCGCAGCACGTGGATCCGGTGACCGGCCAGGTGCGCCGGCTGGTGGTGGTGCCGGCCGCCAACGGCATGTCGTGGAACGAGGGCTACGGTCTCTACGGCACCGGCGAGATCGACGCCATCGCGGCGCACAACGACCCGGCCAGGCCCATGCTGATCGTGTTCGCGCACGACGGCGACAACGCCTGGTCGGGCGGTCACTCCTACTACCACCAGAACGTCACGGGCTTCTCGCACGCGGCCGCCAGCCGCGGCTACGAGCCGACCACGATCCAGGAGTACCTCGCCGACCACCCGGTGGACCCCGCCGACGTGGTGCACGTCGAGGACGGCGGCTGGGTCAACGCCGACGGCGACTTCGGCTCGCCGCAGTTCATCAACTGGAACTGGCCGCTCGTGAATGCCGCCGGCCAGTTCGACATCCCCGGGGGCTGGGCCGAGGACCAGCGCAACTGGGCGGTGCTCACCGCCGCCACCAACCGCGTGCTCACGGCCGAGGGCATCGTCGGCCCGCCCTCGGTGGCGCGCATCGCCCGCCCGCTGACGCCGGGCACGACGGCGCTCGAGCAGGCCTGGCACTTCCTGCTCGCCGGCCACGAGAGCGGCTACATGTACTACGGCGCCTCGCTCGACATGGAGATCAAGGCGACGCTCGCGAGCAACCGCGCGGTGCAGCTCGCCGACCCGCTGCTGGCCGGCGGCCCCGACACCGTGGCGCCCACCATCTGGCTGCCGCAGCGGCTGCCGTGGAACCCGGGGGGCAAGGGCGGCGGCGCGCTGTGGGGCTACCCGGGCGGCGCGGGGGCGGCCATGAGCCGCGACTTCTGGGTGTACACGTTCGTGCACGACGTCAGCGGCTGCGACAGTGTCCGGCTCGTCTACCGCCTCGATGCCGACGGGGTGAATCCGCTCGCGTCGGTGCAGAACGAGACCTACGCCGGCGGCCCCGAGGTGGGCGCCTGGCAGCGCCGCACGATGACCAAGCGCGTCTTCCCGAAGGGCGACATCTTCGACCTGCCCGAGATCGACTTCCCGGTGCTGCCGACGCACATCGCCGACCAGTTCCATGTGCAGGTGACCGGCCTCCAGGATGTGCTGGTGGACTACTACGTCGAGGCGACCGATGCCCACGGCCGCATCCGCCGCAGCCCGATCCAGCACGTGTACGTCGGCACCGGGGACGCGG
>CAZMQP010000040.1:0-3994 GCA_964568385.1 uncultured bacterium | reverse complement strand
GCGGGCGGCGGGGGCGGCGCCGCCGTGAACTGGACGCCCGCGGCGCCGGTGGCGGGCGGCACGCTCACGGTGTCGTACGACCCGGTCGCGGGCGCGCTGCCGGATGCGACCGATCCGGTGCGCCTGCACATCGGGCACAGCGGCTGGACGCAGGTGCTCTCGCCCGACCCGGTCATGACGCGCAACCCCTCCACGCAGCGCTTCGAGTACACCTACGCCGTCCCCTCCCACGCGACGTCGGTGGACTTCGTGTTCACCGACGGCGCCGGGCAGTGGGACAACAACGGCGGCGCCGACTGGCATGTCGCCGTGAGCGGCGCCTCCGCGCCACCGGCCGTCCTCGACGGCGTGCTCGACGCCGGCGTGCCGGCGGTGGCCAGTTGCGGCGGCCGCTCGCTCCACGCCGACTACGACGGCCGCTGGCTCTACCTCGCCGTGCCGCCGGCCGGCGCGGGGCTCGACCACTTCGTGTTCGTCTCGCACGCCGACTCCACGCGCATGCGCCGCGCGCCGTGGTCCAAGGCCGATTCGGCGGCGGCGTGGACGCTGCTGCTCGGACAGGAGTCCTCCAACGGCTGGTCGGGCTGGTTCCGCGCCGACGGCACGCCGCCGGGCGCCGGCGGCGTGACCGCCTCGGGCAGCGTGCTGGAGGCGCGCGCCGACCTGCAGAGCCTGCTCGGCACCGCGCCCGCGACCGTGCGCGTCGCGTTCGCCGCCTATGGCACGGCCGATGGCGGCGCCCTCGCGGCACAGGCCCCGTGCGGGGACGGCGATGCACGGCTCGAGCCCTCCGAGGGCGTGATGGTCGCCTCGTCCGCCACGCTCTCGGCCCCCGCTTCGGGCGCGACGCCCGTGCGCCTGTCGCTCGCGCTCCTCTCGTCCAACCCCTCGCGCGGCCGCCTGCGGGCCCGGCTCGATGCGCCCGCCGGCGCCGAGGTCGTGCTCGAGCTGCTCGACGTGCGCGGCGGGCGCGTCGCCACGCTGCACGAGGGCGTCTCGCCGGGCCGCATCGAGTGGAGCGGCACGGTCCCCTCCGGCCGCGCGCTCGGCGCCGGCGTCTATTTCCTCGCCGCGCGCTCGGGCGAGTCGCGCGTCAGCCGCCGCATCGTGCTCCTGCCGTGAGCGCCGCCGCGGCAGGCGGCGCCGGCCCGTGGATCGCCTTCGGCACGTGCTGCCTCATCTGGGGCAGCACCTTCCTGTTCATCCGCATCGGCAACGACACGCTGCCCGCGGTCTGGAGCGCCGCCCTGCGGCTGGTGCTCGCCAGCGTGATGCTCGGGGTCATCGCGCGGTCGCTCGGGCGCCGATTCCCGCGAGGGCCCGAACTGCGGGCGGCGCTGTGGTTCGGCTTCGTGGACTTCGGGATCAGCCTGCCGCTCCTCTACTGGGCCGAGCGCGAGGTGCCCTCGGGCGTGGCGAGCATCATGTACGCCACCATCCCGCTCACGACGTCGCTGTTCGCGTGGGGCTTCCGGCTCGAGTCGCTGCGGCCGGGCACGGTCCTCGCCGCCCTCGTCGCGATCGGCGGCGTCGCGCTGATCAGCGCCTCACCGCTCGGGCCCGGCGTCTCGGCGGCCGCCCTGTTCGCGCTGGTGCTCGCCGCCGTGACCGCGAGCCTGTCGGGTGTGCTGCTCAAGCGGGCGCCCGGCGCCGATCCGTTCGCCATGAACAGCATCGCGCACGGCGTCGGCGCGGTGGTCTGCCTGGGCGCCAGCGCCGCACTCGGCGAGCGCTGGTCGCTGCCGCAGGGCGCCGGATGGGTGCCGGTGCTCTACCTGACGCTCATCGGCTCGATCGGCGCGTTCGTGACGTTCGCCTGGCTCGTCCAGCGCTGGCCGGTCTCGCGGGTCAGCTTCATCGCCGTGGTCACCCCCGTCGTCGGCACCGCACTCGGGGCCGCCGTGCTCGGCGAGCGGCTCAGCCCCTCGGCCGTGGCCGGCGGGCTCATCGTGATCGCCGCCGTGCTGCTGGGGATCTGGACCGACCGCGCGGCGCAGGCGAAGGGCCGGACGGCGACGAGCGCCTGAGGCGCGCCTCGAGCCGGGCAAGGTCGAGCGACGGCTCGGGGATCCGGGGCGCCATGTCCTCGAGCGCGCCCAGCACCAGGGTCGAAATGGCCCAGTCGCGGTACCACTTGTGGTCGGCGGGGATCACGTACCACGGTGCGTGCTCGCTCGACGTGCGGCTGAGCGCATCCTCGTAGGCCGCCTGGTAGTCGTCCCACAGGGCGCGCTCCTCGAGGTCGCCCTCGTTGAACTTCCAGCGCTTGTCCGGGTTGCGCACGCGTGCCAGCAGCCGCTGCCGCTGCTCCTCGCGCGAGATGTGGAGGCAGCACTTGAGCACGCGGGTGCCGCTGTCCGCGAGCAGCCGCTCGAACGCCTCGATGTGGGCGAACCGCTTCGACCACACCGACTTCGGCGCCAGTTCGCGCACACGCACGATGAGCACGTCCTCGTAGTGCGACCGGTTCCAGATCGCCACCTCGCCCGCCGCCGGCGTGTGCGCGTGCAGCCGCCACAGGAAGTCGTGCGCGCGCTCCTCCGCGGTCGGCGCCTTGAACGAGTGCACGTGGCAGCCGGCCGGGTCGAAGCCCGTCATCACCTTGCGCACCACGCCATCCTTGCCCGAGGCGTCCATGCCCTGGAGCACGATGAGCAGCGACTGACGGCCTTCGGCGTGGAGCCGGTACTGGAGCTTGTCGAGGTCGCGCACGCGGTCCTTGGTGGCGGCCTCCGCCTCGGCCTCTCCGGAGACCCCCGGGGTCGCGGCGGGATCGCGGCGCGACAGCCGGGCCCTCTCCCCCGGCTCGACGCGCCACTGCCGGACCAGGTCGCGCGCGGCCCGGTTCATGCCACCCCCCAGGCCGCGCGCACCGCGGGCAGCACGCGCGGCTCGTTCTCGCGGCGCTCGAGGTCCGCGAGCCGCGGCGCGATGCGCGCCCCGTACTCCGCCGCGCTCCACTCGCCCACCACCTCGATCTCGGGCTCGCCCGTGTCCACGTGCGCCGGGAAGCGCCGCTGCAGGTCGAGCACGCGGCCGCCGCCGTCGGCCGGCAGGCGCGCCAGCATCGCCGCCGCGACGCCGAACCCCTCGTCATCGGCGTCCTCGAGCCAGTCCAGCAGGAACTCGACCGTGCTCGCGCACGCGAACGGCAGGCTCTGGCGGGTCAGGGACTCGCGGCCGGCCGGCTCGAGATGCCGCCACAGGCCGCGCAGCACCGGCAGCACGCGGCGGTCGCCGAGCGCCAGCAGGCCCGCGAGCAGGCCCACGCGCACCTCGTCGTCGTCCGCGTGCGGCACCAGCGCGGCGATGGTGCGCGGCCCGGTCATGGGGTCGCCCTCGGCCAGCGGCATGTGGGCGGCGAAGGCGAGCGCCGCCGACTGCACGATGGCGGCGTCGGGCTCGTGCTGCAGGAACGGCATCAGCGCCAGCACGCTGGTGGAGCCCGACTCGACGGCCTCCTGCACCCGGTCGAGCAGGTCGTGGCGCTGCTCGGGCGTCACACGGCCGACGACCTCCGCGTAGAGCCCGCTGAGTCCGGTCCCGGCCTCGGATTCGCCCGAGCCCAGGTAGAGCGCCTGCTGGAATGCCATCAGCAGCAGCTCGTCGGTGTCGAGGCGCGTCCACGCCCCGGGGTCGCGCCCCATCTCGGCGAGCTGGCGCAGGTAGTCCCCCGAGGGCGTGCCGGGGCGGGTGCGGCGGGATCGGCTCATGAGCGGCCGAGACTGCCACCCGCGGGCGGCCGCGTCCATCCTGCCGCTGTCGCCGGCGCGCGACATGCGTCAGAGTGCCCGAGGGATTCGAACGACGAGAGGAGGCCCCATGCTCGACGCGCTGCGCCGCTACGCCGCCTGGCTGCACCTGAGGTGGCCCGCCGGGACGGTCGAGGCGCTGCCCGAGGTGCGCGAGGACGGCTCCACCTCGGTGCCGGGCCTGCTCATCGCCGGGGACCTCGCCGGCACGCCGCTGCTCAAGTTCGCGCTCGACTCGGGCG
>CAZMQP010000039.1:0-13081 GCA_964568385.1 uncultured bacterium | reverse complement strand
CGCTGCCCGGGATGGAGGGCCGCGAGAGCGCCGTGGGCGTGCCGCCGCTGAGCCTGCGCGACGTCGCGGGCCGGCAGTACGTGACGCTGTTCGATGCCGTCTCGGTGGGCACGGGCGAACGGCGCAGCCCGCGCCTGGCGCTCGCCTCGCCCAATCCCAGCCGCGGTTCGCTGCGGCTGGCCTTCGAGCTCTCGGGCGCCGGCGCGGCGGCGCTGACGATGGTGGACGCGGCCGGCCGCCGCGTCGCCACGCGTGACCTGACCGGGCTCGCGGGCGGCCGCCACGAACTCGCGCTGCCCGAGGCCGAGCGCCTGCGCCCGGGGCTCTACTTCGTGCTGCTTCGCGAAGGCGGCGAGACGCGCCGCCTCCGCGTGGCCATCGTGCGCTGAGGCGCCCGCTCAGAACTCCACGTTCACGCCCATCACCGGCAGGAACGTGATCTGCGGCACGGCGTCGAGCGCGCGCGTCTTGGCGTTCCAGGTGTAGAGGAACGCGTTCTCGCGGTCGTACACGTTCTGGATCTCGAGCCACAGCGTGGTGAACGTGCGGCCCAGCGAGAAGCGGCGGTCGAAGCGCAGGTCGAGCCGGTGGTAGTCCGGGGCCCGCTCGGCGTTCACGCGCGAGAGGTCGTAGATGTAGCGGTTCTGCTGGGTCGAGGCGGGCTCGAGCGGCGGCGTGAACGGGCGGCCGCGGCTGTAGCTGAACCGGCTCGACAGCTCCCACGCCTGACTCGGCTTGTAGCCGAGGATCACCGTGCCGGTGTGCGGCGAGTCGAACCCGCCGCGCCGGTACACGCCGTCGAGCGCGGCGTGCTCCACGCGCTGGGCGCCGTAGGTGAACTGGCCGTAGAGCCCCTGCTTGAGCTTCTTCTGCGCGAACAGCTCGACGCCGGTGGCGCGGCCGCGGCCCTCGCCCACCATGGGGAAGAGCAGCCCGTTGACGCCATAGACGTCGCCCGAGTTGGCGAGCGAGAAGGTGGGGTAGTCGCGGGCCACCGGGTAGTCGCGGTACTCCTTGCGATAGGCTTCGAGCGTGAGCTTGAGGTCCTGCTGCGGCAGGTAGGTGAGCCCGGCGATGAAGTGGTCCGACTCGATCGGCGGCAGCGAGGCGTTCTCGGGCACCGCGCGCACGAACACCGTCGAGGGCGCCTGATGCGTGCGCGCGTAGGACAGGCTCAGGTCGAGCGGCGTGGCGAGCTGGAAGCTGAGCGAGGCGCGCGGGTCGAACGCCGCCGCGTCGAGTTCGCCGAAGTGGGCGGCGCGGACGCCGAGCGTGAGGTCGGCGCGCGGCCCCAGCGCCTGCGTCCACTGCACGTAGGCGGCCGACTGGAACGAGGCGTCGTCGAACGCGACCGAGCGCCGGTCCACCCGCGCGGTGTCGGCGCTGAACGGGTTCTCGGCGCCGTAGGGCTGGGCGATGGAGAATGTGTTGCGGAGCCGCTTGAGCGAGACGCCCGCCTTCCAGTCGCCGGCCCGCGGCGTGCGCGCGGAGACGTCGTAGCGCAGCGAGCTCTCGCCCTCGCTCGAGCGGTTGCGGAACGTCTCGAGGCCGCCGTAGTTGTTGTCGCGGATCGACTGGTCGAACGTGCCGTAGGCGTCGGACGCCGTGAGCGTGCCCCAGCCCCAGGTGCCGAACAGCCGCTGCCACGTGACGCCGTTGACCATGCGCCAGCCGCCGCTGTCGAGGTCCCAGGTGAACGCGTCGTCGGGGTCGCTGAAGTCGGTGCGGATGGCGATCTCGTCGCGCCCGAAGATGTGGAGCAGGTTCAGGCGGTCGGCCCGCGTGGGCTCGTAGGTGGCCTTGAGCTGTCCGTTGGTGGCGTAGGGTACCGCCGTGAGCCCGAAGGCGTCGGCCACGAGGTCGTAATAGCTCGTGCGCAGTGTGGCGAGCACGCTGGCGCGCTTGCCGATGGGGCCCTCGATCACCTGTCCGAACCCCGCGAAGCCCAGGTCGGTCTCGGACACCCAGCGCTCGCGGTCGCCCTCGCGCAGCCGCACGTCGAGCACGCTCGACAGCCGTTCGCCGAAGCGCGCCGGGAAGCCGCCCGCGAGGAACTCGGCGTCACGCACGAGTTCGTTGTTGAGCATCGAGATGGGGCCGCCGGTGGTGCCCTGCGAGGCGAAGTGGTTGAGCGTGGGAACCTCGATGCCGTCCACGAGGATCAGGTTCTCGGCCGGGCTGCCGCCGCGCGCCACGATGTCGTTGCGCTGGTCGTTGGTGGTCACCACGCCCGGCAGGCTCTGCACCAGCCGCAGCACGTCGCCGATGGCGCCGGGCGAACGGCGGATCTCCTCGTAGCTCATGGAGTAGCTCGAGGTGGCCTGGTCGCGCGGCTTGGCGAACGCCTCGGCCTGCACCTCGACCTCGGTCTGCGGCAGCGCCTCTGGCCGCAGCTCGATCCACACGTCCGCGTCGCGGCCGGGCGTCACGGCGATGTCGGAGACCAGCACCGGCGGGTAGTCGAGCCGCCAGGCGCGCAGCCGGTGCGTGCCGACCGGCACCTGCCGGATCGCGAAGCGGCCGGCGTCGTCGGTGGCCGCGCCGAGGGCGAGGCCCTCGACCTGCACGGTGGCCTGCGCCACCGGCTGCTGCGTGGCGCGGTCCACGACGCGGCCCACGATGCTGCCCGTGCGGGGCTGGGCGAGGACGGAGGGAGGGAGGAAGGGGATCGTGCCCAGCAGCAGGGCGAGCGCGAGCAGGGTTCGCTTGAGAGGGGACGGCATGACGTCGAGGTCTCCGGATGTCGAGGTGGGGGCGGGGCGGCCGCTTCGTAACAGTGTTAACCGGCAGGGCATGCGAAGGACTCAGTCACGGCGCATGAGGCCCTCCAGGGTCAGCGTGAGGCTGGCCTCGGTCATCGCCTCGACCTCGGACTTCTCGAGGAAGGGCATGGTGAGCGCCAGCGACACGACGCCATGCATGTGCGCCCACACCGCGTGCGTGACCGCGTCGATGTCGGCGATGGACGCGCCGCCGGTGGCGATGCAGGCGGCGACCACATCGTGCAGCGCCTGGTAGGACTGCATGGCGGCGCTCTCGGGGCTCGCCTCCTTGTGCGCCCAGTAGTCGCAGCGCTCCATGAACATGATGCGGTAGTGCACCGGGTTCTCGAGCCCGAAGCGCACGTAGGCGCGGCCCATGGCGCGCAGGCGCTCGAACGGGTCGGTGTGCGGCGCGGCCGCGTCGCACACGAACTGACCGAACTGCGAGAAGCCGTGCTCGATGACGCCGAAGACGAGCGCGTCCTTGTCGTCGAAGTGGCGGTAGATCGTGGTGGCCGAGTAGCCGATGCGCGCCGCGAGCTTGCGCAGCGAGAAGTTGGCGTAGCCCTCCTCGGCCAGCAGCTCGCCCGCGGCGCGGAAGATCGTGTCGCGCAGGTCGCTGTGGTGCTCGGCGCGGCGCTTGGCGCTCGCGTCACGCAGCCGCTGGGCCAGCGTGAGCGGAGCCGGGGGGCGAGAGGGCATCGGGCGGGGCCTCGGGGTGTGCGGATAACATCGGTCACTTGCGTAACGCTGTTAACCTACCGGCAGACGGGGCGGGTCCGCAAGCGGAATCTTCGAGGCCTCGATCCGGAAGGGCCGGGGGTGGCCACGGGCGGCCGATCGGCATCACTCGGGCGCCCGCGGATCGCCGGAGCGCGGCGGCAGCGGAGGCCGGGACGCCCGCGAGCCGCTAGTCTGGCCGCCATGTCCCCGACCATGCCCAGCCGGCTCGCCATCGTCGGTACCGCCGGCCACATCGACCATGGCAAGACCGCGCTGGTGCGCCGCCTGACCGGCGTGGACACCGACCGCCTGCCCGAGGAGAAGAAGCGCGGCATCAGCATCGACCTGGGCTTCGCGCCGCTCGTGACGCCGGCCGGCGTGCGCGTGGGGCTCGTGGACGTGCCCGGCCACGAACGGTTCGTGAAGAACATGCTGGCCGGCGTGGGCGGCGTGGTCGGCGTGCTGCGCGTGATCGCCGCCGACGAGGGGGTGATGCCGCAGACACGCGAGCATCTGGCCATCGTGCAGCTGCTGGGCGTGAGCCGCGGCGTGATCGTGCTGACCAAGCGCGACCTCGTGGACGACGAGTGGCTGGCCCTGGTGACGCGCGACGTGCGCGCGCTGCTCGCGGGCGGGCCGCTGGCCGAAGCTCCGCTCGTCGCCGTGTCCTCGACAACCGGCGCCGGCGTGCCCGAGCTGCTCACCGTGCTCGATGAGCAGCTCGCCACTCTCGCCCTGCGTTCCTCCGATGAGCCCGCCCGGCTGCCCGTGGACCGCGTGTTCATCGTGGAGGGGTTCGGCACTGTGGTGACCGGCACGCTGTGGCGCGGCCGCATCCGCACCGGCGACACGCTGGAGCTGGCGCCCGGCGAGAGGCCCGTGCGCGTGCGCCGCGTGCAGGTGCACGGGGAGACCGTGGAGGAGGCCATCGCCGGCCAGCGCACCGCCGTCGCGCTGCACGGCGTGACCCGAGAGCAGGTGAGCCGCGGCGACTGGCTGCAGGCTCCCGGCGCGCTTCGCGCCTCGCGTCTCGTGGACGTGAGGTTCGAGTTGCTGCCCGACGCGCCGCGCGCCATGAAGGCCGACTCGCGCGTGCGGTTCCACCTGGGGGCGAGCGAGATCATCGGGCGGCTGGTGCTGCTCGAGGGCGACACCCTGGAGCCGGGCGGCCGCGCGCTGGCGCAGCTGCGGCTGGAGCAGCCCACCGTGGCCGCGCGGGGCGACCGGTTCGTGATCCGGCGCTACTCGCCCAGCCGCACCATCGGCGGCGGCGTGGTGATCGAGCCCGTGGCCGAGCGCCGCCGGCGCCGCGGCGCCGAACTGGCCGCGCTCGAGGTGGCCGAGTCCGGCACGCTGGAGGCGAGGCTCGAGGAGAAGCTCGCCGCGTTCACCCGGCCCGTGAGCGCCGAGCAGCTGGCGCAGGAGGCCGGCGAGCCCGTGGCCGCCGTGGCCGCCGCGCTCTCGCGCATGGAGGCCGCCGGCAGCGTGGCGCAGCCCGCGCCCGGCAAGTGGGTGGGGGACGACCGCTGGCACGTGGCCCGAGAGTCGATCGAGGCCGCCGTCGCCGAGTACGCCGAGAAGCACCCCGCGCGCTATGGCGTGATGAAGGGCGAGCTGAAGAGCGGGCTGAAGAGCGCCGTCGAGGCCGCGCTGTTCGACCTGGCGTTCGACGCGCTGGTGCGGGAGGGCGGACTCGCGCTGCGCGGCGAGCGCGTGCGGCCCGGCGGCCGCGAGTGGACGCCGCCCGCCGACGTGGCCGCCGTGCTATCGCGGCTCGAGACCCTGCTCGAGGCCGACGGCTACGCCGTGCCCGAGAACGCCAAGTGGCAGGCCGCGCTCGGCGCGAAGGCCGGCGAGGCCGCCTCGCTCGGGTTCTTCCTCGAGCGCCTGGTGCGCGTGAACGCCGAGTTCACGTACACCGCCGCGCAGATGGAGCGGCTGCAGGCCTCGCTGGCAGCGTGGTTCGCCTCGCACGAGGCGCTGACCGTGGCCGAGTTCCGCGAGATGACCGGAGCCTCCCGCAAGTACGCCGTGCCGCTGCTGGAGCACGCCGACCGCGCGGGCTGGACCATGCGCGTGGGGGATGTGCGGAAGGGGAGGGGGTAGGGGGGGGGATCAGTCACAGAACTTGGCATTGATTCCCAGCAGCTGTCGGAAGGTTGGCTCGCGAGCCCCGCGGAAGATGCGAAGGTCTGTTAGGCCATGCTTGCCGCGCTTCTCATGCAAGGCGGCCTCTTCCGAACTCCAGCACTCGAAGATGATTCCAAGCGCGAATCGGGATGGCAGGCAACGGCCCCCGACTGGTTCGTGGTTCCCGTACCTTCGGAACTCACAGAGTCCCAGAAGCTGGGCCGTTCGCAGCAGCGTCAGAGGTTCTACTCCTTGGTTGGTGTCCGCATCCGTGATGCCTGTATGGTCGGGGTCCGCCCCATCACCAATGACCCTTGCAAGTGCTATCGCCCAGCGAGTCCGAAGGTAATCACCGTGCAAGCTGAGCTTCATCGCGAGGTCATCAAAGAGGTCCCGATGAGTGAAAGCATGCTCTCGCCATTCAGCCTGTTGAGACGAGACCTCAATCAGGAAGTCGCCACCCATCGGCGTGCTTGTGTACCAGTACTTCCCTGGTTGTCGAATCGATATCCGCGTTTGTGAGCCGTCGTGGATGACCGAGGCACCCGAGAGGAAGTCGCACGAGGGCGAGTACTGAACGTAAGGCACCCTCGACTCAAGAGTCGTCCAGTCCATTTCAGTGTGGCTCCTAATAGGTGCACACAGGGAACACAACCAAGCGGGAGCAGCCTATCAGTATGACTGGCTGTCGTCGCGAATAAGAAATGGGTCTAGCCTCCGCCACGATGCGCGCCAACCGCCGGCGCAACACGGGCCCAGAGCTCGCGCTTCGCGCAGCCTTGCGAGCCGCCGGCCTCCTCGGCTATCGCGTGGATTTGAAGGGCGTTCCGGGCCGGCCGGATGTCGCGTTCACCAAGCACAAGCTCGCGATCTTCGTGCATGGCTGCTTCTGGCATCGCTGCCCTTCCTGCAAGCTCGAGCTGCCCAAGAGCAATCGTGCGTTCTGGCGGCGCAAGTTCGAGGCGAATCGAGAGCGCGATGAGCGCAAGCAGCTCGGGCTCGAGGCGATCGGCTGGGGCGTGCTCGAGATCTGGGAGTGCGAGATCGCACGGGATCTCGCACGATGCGTCGCCCGCGTCGAGCGAGCGATCGCTCGCGCCATAGACTCGCAGGAATCGCCGGAGAGCTTCATGGTCGCAGACAAGCCGAGGCGCCATCGTAGAAGCAGGCCCCATGGACGCTCCTGACTTCGACCCCCGCACCGCCACGGAGTACGAGATCATCGCGCGGGCCCAGACGCTGCCGGGCCGGCGCGTCGGGGATCTCTCGGACCTGACCTGGAAGGGCGAGCACTCGAGCGCCGCCAACAAGGGCGCCGTCGGCGCCATCATCGAGCGCTACTTCGGGATCGCGCCGAACACGGAGCAAGCGCCGGACTTCGCAGGCGCCGGTATCGAGCTCAAGGTCGCGCCGCTCGTGATGGACGGGCAGCAGGCCCGGCGCATCAAGGAACGCACGTCGGTCACGATGATCGACTTCATGGCGCTGGATGGCGAGACCTGGCAGACGGCGTCCGTGCGCCCCAAGATCCAGCGTGTGCTGTTCGTGTTCTACGAGTGGCGCCCCGGAGTGCCAGTCAGTGACTTCGTGGTGCGCTCGATCAAGCTGTGGTCGCCGCCCGGCTGGCTCATGCCCTATCTGGAGCGTGACTGGGTCGCCGTGTGGACCAAGAACCACGAAGGCCGCGCGCATGAGATCTCGGAGGGCGACGGAGCCGTGCTGGGGGCCGCCACCAAGGGTGCTACCGGCGGCAAGCGGCCGCAGCCGCACAGCCCGGAGATGGTGGCTTCCCGAGCGTGGTCCCTGAAGCCCAAGCTCACCTGGACGATCTATCAGAGCACGCAAGGTGAGTCGCTGGACGACGCATTGCTCTCGGATCTGCGTGCCGCCCAGCCTGCCGATGCCATCGAGCAACTGCTCGGGCGGCTGACGAGTCTTGTGGGGCGCACGGCTCGAGAGATCGGCGAGTCGCATGGAGTCGAAGCGAGCGCGAAGTCGAAGCAGGCAGCCGTGGACGTCGTGCGCAGGGCCATCGGGATCCCGGGGCGCAGACTCCCGCTCGCACTCGACTCGCTCGGGGTCGAACTCAAGTTCTTCCCGGTCGCTCCCGACGCCTCGCCTCGCGAGTCCATGTCGTTCCCGGCGTTCGATCACCGCGAACTCGCCGATGAGGAGTGGGAGGACAGCGACCTGCTGGCGCGAGTGCAGAACATGGTACTCGTGCCCTTCCTGCGCGAGAGCAAGGATCAGGCGCTTCTCGATCAGCGTCTGTGCAGGCCGATACACTGGTCGCCCGATCGCGAGGTGCTCCGGGTGATGCGGGTGGAGTGGGAGCGCTATCGTGATCGGGTCGCCGCAGGACGCGCGGACGACCTGCCGCACGAGAGCGAGACCCAGTGCATTCATGTGCGCACCAAGGGCAGGGACAGCCGCGACCGAGTCGAAGCGCCTGGCGGCCTGGTGGTGACCCGCAAGGCGTTCTGGCTCAATCGCGAGTTTCTGCGCGAGATCGTGCTGAGCAGCCACAGCGACTGGCGAGGGTTCTAGGGACCGGCGCTGCGAGCAGCCGTGTTCTCGACGCCAGGCGTTCGCGAGTCTGCGATAGCGCTAGTGGCCACCGAACGCGATGCCGCCTGACCGGCATCGCCAATACGCCGCGACGCCTTCTTCGCGCGCTTGCCCTTCATGAAACCCGCGCCGAAGGCTTGATCGGCCTCGTACTGGTTGTGGGCCCGGCATCGAAGCCGCAGGTTGGCCACCGTGGTCTCGCCGCCCTTGGCGACCGGCTTCACATGGTCGAACTCGAGCTTCGTGCAGGCGGGGCATCGCTTGCCATGGGCTCCGACGTACGTGCATCGGCCCGAGTCGCGCTGCTCGACGGCACGCCGGATCGCGGCGGGGATGTAGCGGCTGCCGGGCTTGCCACGACGCGGCTTCACGCGTGCCGGCGCCGCGATGCGCGGCCTCTCGAGCTTATCCACGAGGGCGTCGATGGCGCGCTCGAGCACCTGCGTCAGGTCCCCGCTCGGAATCGCATGACCCAGCAGCGACTGAGCCAAGCGGAGCTTGTCGTGCGCCTCGCGACTCAGCGTGCAGCGGAGTTCGTAGCGGCCCGGCGAAAGGGGCGCAAGATGCGGGCGGCGTGCGCTCTGCGAAGTCGGTGGGGCCGGCGCGGGAGGGGTGGGGCAGGAGGACGCGGCGTGCATGGCCCCTGCGGCGGGACCCGCCGACCCGCCGAAGCGCTGTTCGGGCTCCGTCAGCTGGCCCGGGGCAGCCGTGCCCGGCTCGGGCATCGCCACGACTCCGGTGGCTGCCTCGGCTCGAGTCGCCTGAGCGTCAGGAGATCGAATCGCAATCGGTGGACTTGCACCGGAATCCGACGAAATGCCAATGAAATCAACATGCGCTGGCGAATGTGAGACAGCACTCGCGGGGTCCGAGACGGGCGGGCCGGCAAGCCCGGCCGCAGGCAGCGGCCTGAGGCTCGTGGCAACGTCCTTCTTGGGCTCCCACTCCGCGATCAGGTGCTGCAGCTCGCTCTTGGTGCGATGGCTCGCGGCGAGGATCCGCGACGCGGCGTTCTCGGGCTTGAGGTGAGGCGCCAGCATCTCGATCGCGGTGAGGTGCAGGCGCCCATTGGCCAGAGCGTCGAGCAGCGCCGGGAACTCGCGCGACTTGCGAGCTACTTGGATCCGCTTCATGGCGGCACTCTCGGACATGCGCAGTTCGTTGACGCAGTACCAGAACATGGAGGGCTGCGCGGCGGGCAGATAGAGTTTGCGCTCATCCACCTCGGCCAGGTGGATCAGCAGTTCCACGGTGACCGCACGGTCCTTGACCACGAGCGCACGGAGCGCCTGCAGCAGCACGTGATCGGCGAGATGCGAGAGCGAACGGACCTGCATGGCAGGCCTCACTGCGGGGGCGGGTCACGCGGGGGCGGCGAGGGAGACTAGCATCGCGTCGTGCGACGCCCATGGATGAGGCCTGCCTGCATCTCGCAGGGGTTTTCGGGCTCGAGCGAGGAAGCACAAGAGACACTGCGCCTCGCGCGAGCAGTGATCGCGAGGTGACGCGTGAGCGTCAGGGCCTCGAGATTGCCGCTGCCGCGCTGGCGAAGCCGTCAAGTCAAGAATCCGTGGCGATCGCGGCGCACATACAGCAGGCTCTCGATCGAGCGTCGCGGGGGCTCGAGCAGGTGCGAGCGCCGGCCGACTGGGTCAGCTGGCGCGGGTCTTGGACTTGGCGGCCAGCTTCTTGCCTGTCCTCGCCGACCGTGTGGCGCGTGTCCCGTTGCTTGCTCGCACGCCCTCCTCGACGAGTGCACTCGCTCGTTTCGCGATCACGCGCCCGATGCGCTCGACCAGGCCCACGACCAGCGCATTGCCCATGCAGAAGGCGCGGCGACCGTCGGGCATGCCGGCAGTCCAGCCATCGGGGAAGCCATTCAGGCGCTCGAGCTCGATCGGCGTGAGGCGGCGGTAGCGCTTGCCCCCGTTGGGGGCGATCAGGTGCTTGAAGCGCGAAGGTGTCGCGCCGCCCTCGCCCGTGAGGATCGTGCGGGCCGGGCCGTCGATGCGATCCGGGAAGGGGATGCCACCCTCGGTGTAGAAGTACTCGAAGCCCGTTCTGGGATGTGTTCGCTTCTCGGCCTTCGCGCCCTTCAGGTACTTCCACTTGGCCACTTGCGATGGCTCGATCCAGAATTCGCCGGGCACCCTATCGGCAGGCGTCAGCACATCGCCGAGCGTCTTGCGCTTGCCCTCGTATGCCGATACGACATCCAGGGTCCACACTTGCCCATCGCGCATGTAGCCCGCGTTCAGGAACGGCGAGGCTTTGGATCCGCGGCCGAAGTTCTTGGACACCTCGTGCTCATCGAGCCGATCTCGCTTGTCGAGCCAGAAGTGGCACTCCTGCGAGTCGTACTCGGGGAGCATGTTCGCCCGCTTCGGACTCACCGGGCAGGCCGCGGCCATCACGCCGTTTCGAAGGATCCAGTCAAGCGGCCGAAGGACGGGCAGTTCGCCGAGGCTCTTGTGGCGGCCGACGATGAAGACGCGGCGCCGCTTCTGGGGGAATCCGTAGTCGGCTGCGTTGATGACGCGCCACTCGACCTCGTAGCCGAGGTTGGAGAGGCAGGCGAGCATGACCGCGAAGTCGCGGCCGCGTTGGTCGGTCGGCGACTTCAGGAGCCGGTCGACGTTCTCGAGGAACAGGTAGCCCGGGCGGTGCATGAAGAGCCAGCGACGGATCTGCCACCACAGCACGCCCTTCCTGCCCTGGATGCCCTCGGCCATGCTGAGCGGCTTGGCCACGGAGTAGTCCTGGCAGGGGAAACCACCCACGAGGATGTCATGCTGGGGGATCGGGTGCGACCGCGAACGGCCCGCATCGTGCTGATCGAGCACCTTCTCGATGTCATCGTTCACGCAGATGCCGGGGAAGTGGCGCTCGTAGCAGTCGAACGCATGTTGCGCGCGCGTGCCCGGCTCCCATTGGTTCGCCCAGATCGTCTTCATCCCGGCGGCCGAGAGCCCCAGGTGGAAGCCACCGACTCCGGCGAACAACTCGCAGACACGCAGGGGCGACTGCGGGCGGGGCGACTTCATGCCTTCCATCTTCGCGTTCCGTCGCGGGGGCATGTGGGCGAGGGCTCCAAGCGATGCGTCAGGGACATCCGTGTCCGCGCGACCCACTGCGCGGCGCCGACAGTGCCGAATCCTAGCCGATCCCCGGCTACTGCTCAAGTGGGCAGATCGAGCTGGCTGCGGCTGAGTGCCAGTGCGCTGGACTCACCTGGGACCGATGCATGAGTGTTGCATCATGTGCCCTCGGCCAAGTTCGAAGCCAAGCGTGAGGCCTGTTGATTGGACTCCAGCCGAGAACAGGCTGATCGTCGCGGAGTACTTCGAGTTCCTGAGACGCTTCGTTGCCGGGCAAGATGTCCGCCTGAAGAAGCCCGCGTACGATCGCCTGGTCGGCGAACTTGGCACCCGAGAAGCTGGCGCGATCGAGAACAAGTTCCAGAACATGAGCGCGGTCCTCGAGCTCATGGGTTGGAGGACGGTGCCGGGGTGGCCGCCGCGTCCGAACTTCCAGGTGCCTTTGGCGGAGGCCGTTCGTGCTCACGTTCATGAGCATCCCGACCTGCTTCTTCTGCTCGAGGGTCAATCATCCCCTCGACCGAGCCTCGATGAGATTCGCCGGCTGGCGAGCCCTGACCGAGAGGTCGGGGAAGGCACCTTTAAGGTCCGAGATCGCGATTCAAGTCGGCTTAGCAGCACCCAGCAGAAGATCGTGAGTAGACTTCACGATCTCGACAGCGACTCGCGCAGGCGCGAGATCGGGCAGCTTGGTGAAGCCTTCGTGCTCGAGCTGGAGCAGAGAAAGCTGGAACGAGCCAATCGAAGCGACCTGGCACGCCAAGTCGAGTGGAGCGCCAGGGACATCGGTGACGGACTCGGCTACGATGTGCGGTCCTTCACTCCTGAGGGCACAGAGATCTTCATCGAAGTGAAGAGCACATCCCGGCCAATGGTGAACTGGCCCTTCTTCATCAGCGCCAACGAGGTTGAGGTGTCTCGGAGGCTCGGGCCCGCATTTCGACTCGGCAGAGTCTTCGATCTCTTCAGCGATCCGCGCGTGAGAACCATCGCCGGGCCGGTTCCAGCAGATGCCCTCACGCCTGTTACCTATCGGGGAGTTGTCTAGGCCTGATACGTCCTCGCCTCGGCGGGATTGCCAGGCCAGGCTCGCCGATCATGAACTCCCGCGAGTCCAGCGCCATCCAGTTGGTCGCCGTTCTGAGCTCTGATCCGGGGCTCGCGCTCGATCTCTATGAGGGTGCCTGCGAGCTTGTCTGTCGGATCGAGCGATTGCGCGCACGCCTGCTCATCGGGCCGCCACCTCATGACACGTGTGTTCTCGTGGCCCGTCTGCGCGACGACCTGGATCTGGTCGAGCGTCGGCTGAGAGAATCGCTGACCGTGATTCGGCTCATGGATGTGTCTGAGGCAATACAAGAGGCGGACGCGACTCTTGAGGACAAGCTGACCGACGATTCGGAATTGCTGAGCGCGTTTACGCTGCACGAGCACCTGGCGTTGGATCTCCCGCCTCGGACGCGTTCCGATGACGGCCCTATCTTCGACGCGCTGGAACTGGCTCCGCTCAGCCCACCGGATCCGCTCGGCGTCGTGGTTTCTCTCACCAGCACTGACGAGTTGGATGGAGTTCATCGCGAGCAGCCTCGTTGGGGACTCTTCGCCCACATCGCAGGAAGCGGGTGTGAGTGGATCTGCGACTTCGAAAGCGCGGATCTCGCTCTTGACGCGCTTCGCCGACTACTTGGCGACCTCCGGGAGTGGCCGATTGATCGCGAGTAGGTGCTGTTGACACGGGGGAGCCTAGTGGGGGGGGGGGGGGGGGGGGGGGGGGGGGGGGGGGGGGGGGGGGGGGGGGGG
>CAZMQP010000038.1:9142-13171 GCA_964568385.1 uncultured bacterium | reverse complement strand
CGATGTCCCACCGGCGGTTCGCGCGGACAGCCCGAGCGGGCGGGTGGAGCCCCACCGGCGGCCCGCTCGGACCGGCATCCTGCCGGTCCTTCGCTGCATCCAGTCGCGGCTCCCGCCATCCCTGGCTCCGCCGCTCCTCGGACGCACCGCCGGTGGGGCACCACCCGCCCGCTCGGGCTGTCCGCGCGAACCGCCGGTGGGGCACCACCCGCCCGCTCAGCCCTCGCGTCGCACCAGCATCGCGGTGACGTCGTCCTCGAACGGCTTGCCGGGGCAGTGCGAGGCGAGGCGGTCGAAGAGGTCGCGGATCGCCTCCTCCGAGCGCCTGCCGCGCGCGTCCTTGAGCCAGCGCTTCAGGCCCTTCATGCCGAAGGGCTCGACGTCGTAGCCGAGGCCGCGCTCGATGACGCCGTCGGAGTACAGCACCAGCGCGGCGCCGCGGTCGATGTGGCCGTAGCCGAGCTTGTAGACGGCGTCGGGATCGGGCCCCAGCACCATGCCGCCCACGTCGAGTTCGGTGATGCCCTGCTCGTGCAGGATCAATCCCGGAGGATGCCCCGCGTTGATGTACGTGAGCGTGCCGTTGGCCTCGAGCTCGGCGAACAGCAGCGAGATGAACCGCGACGACAGGCCGCTCCGGTGGATGACGCGGTTCAGGCGGCGGAACAGCGTCGAGAGGCGCAGGTCCTGCTCGACGCCCATGCGCAGGCCGACCGCCACGTCGCGGGCCTGCAGCGCCGCCGGCAGGCCGTGGCCCGAGGCGTCGGCGAGCGCCAGCCCCACGACGCCGGGGGCCACCGGCAGGAAGTCGTAGAGGTCGCCGCCCACCGATTGCGCCGGCGCGCTGTGCGCGAAGATGTCGTAGCCCTCGAACGCATGGGCGCCCGCAGGCAGCAGGCTCATCTGGATGGCGCGCGCCTGCTCGAACAGGTCCTCGAGGGCGCTGCGCTCCAGGTGCTGCCGCATCGCGTACAGGATGGAATTGGTGGCCGAGAACAGTTCGGCCCGGCTGGGTCCGCGATCGAGCGCGCCGCGCGCGGGCCCGAACAGCGCCAGCAGCGGGCCGTCGTGGCTCCCCACGCCGAGCAGCGCGACGCGCCCCACCGAGAGATCGCCCACCCACGGCAGTTCCTTGATGCCGTCATCGCCGGTGCTCGCGAACCGGCGCATGAGGTCGGCCGAGATGTCGGGACGCTCGGCGCCGAACGTCTTGGGGGCCGCGAAGCCGTCGCGGCGGCGCTCGTAGACGTGCACCGCGAGCACGCCGAGCGGCTTGCCGAGCACCTCGAGCAGCGGCGGGGCGATGCGGGCGGCGAAGCGCGCGGGCTCGCGCACGCGCGCGGCCTCGGCGAACACGCGCTCGAGCCGGCGGTAGAAGCTCTTGGACTGGATCATGGGCGGGACCTGCCTCGAGGGGGTGGGTGCGGGGCGGCACTCTACACCGGGCGGGGTGGAGTCGTCCGGGGCCTCACGGCAGGCGTTCCGGCGACGCGTCGTCCCCCTCGTGCGACTCCGCGCTCGCCCACGCCACCGCGATGTTGCCGGCGTGGATCGGGTTCGTGGGGTAGCCGGGATCGTCCTTGCCGAGGTAGTCCATGCGCGCCAATTCGCGCTGCGCCGCTTCGAGCGGCACGCCTCGGGCGCGCTGCTCGGCCACGCCGGCTTCGAGCGCGATCAGGTAGTCGAGGTCGCGCAGCAGGCGGCGGTAGGCCTCGAGCCGCCCGGCGGCGGGTGAGCCGTGCCCCGGCACCATCCAGCGCACGTCCTCCTGCTCGAGCAGCCAGTGCAGCTGGTCGAGCGTGCGGCGGTACACCCACGGCGCCGCATCGAGCCACGGGATCTCGATGTCCGACAGCAGGTCGCCGGCGGCGAGCACGCGCTCGTGCGGGAACCAGAAGGCGAGGTGGCTGGCGCAATGGCCGGGCGTGTCGTGGCCCTCGAAGGCGAACGGCCCCAGTTCCACGCCGGCGGTGCCGCGCACGGCGAGCGACGGCACGAACGGTTCGAACACGCGCTCGAAGGCCTCGCCCGCCTCGGTGGCGTGCTGGCCGGCCTCGCGCCGGATCGAGTCCCGGTCCCGCTCGGCCTCGTCGTGGAAGCCCACGTGCGCCACCGTGGTGGCGGCCGGGAACCACGGCGCCCCCAGCATGTGGTCCCAGTGCGGGTGGGTGATGGCGAGCACCACGTGCTCGAACCGCGGTGCACGCTCGGCGACGTGCGCGGCGAGATCGGTCAACTCGCTCGGCAGCACGCCCGGGTCCACCACCACGGCCCAACCCTCGCGCGCGAGCACCACGCTGTTCATGTCGACCACGCGGCTGCGGCGGAGCCACACGCCCTCGCCGAGGTCGGTCCACGCGCTCACGGGGTGGTCGGCACCTCGATCGCGCCGGCGATGATCGCCTGCCGCAGCGAGTCCACCCTGGCCTTGACCGCGTCGGGGATGAGCGCCTTGTTGCGCTCGTCGTACACCCAGCCGACGCCGTCCGACTCGAGCCCGAACGTGTGCACGCCGCCGCTCCAGCGGCCCTCGCTCACCTCGCGGATGGTCTCGAGCACGGCGGTGTCCACGCGCTTGACCATGGACGTGAGGATGAACCCCGGCGCCTCGTCGTGCTGGTCCGAGTCCACGCCGATCGCCAGCTTGTTCAGCTGACGGGCGGCTTCGAACACGCCGAGCCCGGTCGAGCCCGAGGCGTGGTAGATGATGTCGGCGCCCGCCTGGTACTCGGCGAGCGCGAGTTCCTTGCCCTTGGTGGGATCGCGGAACGCCTCGCCCGTGTTGCCGGCGTACTTGACCAGCACCTCGGCGGCCGGGTTCACGGCCTTGACGCCCGCCACGTAGCCCGCCTGGAACTTGCGGATGAGCGGGATGTCCATGCCGCCCACGAAGCCCACCTTGCCCGTCTTGGTGAGCAGGCCCGCGAGCGCGCCCACGAGGAAGCTGCCCTGCTCCTCGCGGAACTTGAGCGCCACCAGGTTGGGCGGCAGCGTCTCGCCGTCCTGCACGGTCATGTCCACGCACGCGAACTTCTTGTCGGGGAACTCCTTCGCCAGCGCCTTCACGTCGTCGGTGAACAGGAACCCGACGCCGAAGATGAGCGGCGCATCGCCGGCGGCGAGCTGGCGCATCTGCGGCTCGCGATCGGCGCCCTCGCTCGTCTCGAGCGTGGTGAACGAAATCCCGAGCTGCTGCCTGGCGGCCTCGAGGCCCTGGTAGGCGGCGTCGTTGAACGACTTGTCGCCGCGGCCTCCGATGTCGAACACGAGGCCGACGTGCATGGAGCCGGCCCCGGTCGCGGCGGGGCGGTCAGCGCTTGGCGCGCACCCGTTGGCGAGCAGCAGGGCGCACAGCAGGACGGCGGCGGGGCTTCGGCGCATGGGTGCCTCCGGGGGAGTCGGTGAGTCCGGCGAGCGGGAGCGCCTCGGCCCGGCGGCCGCTCTCCCAGCACCGCCGGCAGCGTGCCTCATAGAGGTCGGCGCCGCCCACGACCACGCGTCCGCCCTTCGCCACCTTGCGGTAGGTGCGGTTGGCGGGCGCGCCGCAGACGACGCAGATGGCGAGCGTCTTGGTGATGTACTCGGCCACGGCGAGTAGTTGCGGCATGGGTTCGAACGGCTTGCCGCGGTAGTCCTGGTCGAGTCCGGCCACGATGACGCGCTTGCCCTGCCGCGCCAACTGGTCCACCACCTCGATCAGGCCGGCGCCGAGGAACTGGCCCTCGTCGATGCCGATGACCTGCGCCTCGTGCGCGTGCTTGAGGATCTCGCGCGGCGTCCGCACCATGCGCGAGGGGATCCTCAGCTCGCTGTGCGAGACGATCTGGTCCTTCGCGTAGCGCGTGTCCACGGCCGGCTTGAAGATCTCCACGCGCTGGCGCGCGATCTGGGCGCGCCGCAGGCGGCGGATCAACTCCTCGGTCTTGCCGCTGTACCTGCTGCCGACGATGACTTCGATGGAGCCGGTGCCGGGCTGCGTGCGGGTCGGTTCGCTCATGGGCCGGGGCGGGGTGGCGCGGACCGTGCGGG
>CAZMQP010000038.1:0-9132 GCA_964568385.1 uncultured bacterium | reverse complement strand
GACGATGACCTCGATCCAGCCGGATCGCGGATGGTGCAGGGGGGGCTCGGGCATGACGAGCCACGCTAGTCCCGGCCCTCGGCAGCGTCAACAGGTGGCCTGCGATTGTCGTGGCGGTGGGGCCGGCGCGGGCGTATCCTGCGGGCTGGCAGCACGCCCCTCCGCCTGGCTCCGTGTCGCGAATCCCCCGACGTGTCCGAGCCGGCACCCACCCACTCCTGTTGGGAGGCTCCTCATGCGTCGTCATGCGACTCCGTTCACCCTGCTCGCCGCCGCACTGTCGCTGTTCGCGGCCGCGGCCGTGGCCGCTCCGGTCACCGGCACCTACACCTCCACCGACCTCGGCGGGCAGCTGCTCACCGGCCGTGCGAGTTCGCATCGCACCGGCATCAACTCGGGATTCCCCCACACGCTGCATGCGCAGTCGTGGAACGGCGCGACGCTCGGCACGCAGTGGCAGCTCCGCTGCGCGGTGAGCAACGCGTTCAACACCGTGGACCAGCGCAACGCCAGCGGCACCGGACCGGTCATCTACACGTCGGCCTATTCGGGCGGCCAGTTCGAGCTGTTCAACACGGGCGGTCCGTGGGGGGACGGCGTGGCGAGTCTGGGCAACACCACCATCATCTCCACGGTCCAGTTCGTGAACTGGATCCCGGTCGCCTCGGTGGTCAACGGCAACACGTCGGGGCAGTTCCCCAACGGCTGCGCGCTCACCTTCGCGATCGCCAACGGCAACGGCGTCGGCGAGACCACCAGCCTCAATCCGGCCATCACCAAGCCGGCGGACTACCCGGTGTTCCTCGACTCCTCGTGCGGCCCGGCGCCGGCCAATCAGCAGTTCGGCACCTGGGGCACGGTGATCACGATGACCATGAACATCGACTGCGCCACCCCGGCACGGCCGTCCACATGGGGCAGCGTCAAGACGCTCTACCGCTGACCCACCCGGCACCATGAGACGGCGCCGCGCTACCCATCACGCGGCGCCGTCTTCTATGGTGTGGGGCATGCATCGCACCCCGCGCCGCCTCGCCCGGCGGCTGATCCCCGTGGTCCTCGCACTGGCCGCGCTCACGCCGCTGCTCGCCGCACGCCCGCGGCCGGTGCCCGCGCTCGTGTTCGTCTCCCGGCTGCCGCTGGCGGGCTCCGCGCTCGTGCCGGGCATCGGGCCCGCGGGCCGCTTCGCCGCCGCCGGCGGCCGGCTCATCGTGCGCGAGTCCGACGGCCGCATGCGGGAACTGGCGCCCGGCCGGTTCTTCGACGTCAGCGGCCCGGCGGTCTCGTACGATGGCCAGTTCATCGCCTTCGCCGCGGTGACCCACCGCGACAGCGCCTGGCGCATCTGGCGCATCCGCCGCGAGGGCACGCAGCTGGCCCCGGTCACGCGCAGCGACCGCACCGCCGACCTGGCGGCGCACTTCGGCGCCGAGGCCGTGCGTTTCGAGCGCTACGACGACATCGACCCGTGCTGGATGCCCGACGGCCGGCTTGTGTTCGCGAGCACGCGCTGGCCGTGGCGCGCGCAGCAGGGGCGCGTGCCGGTCACGAACCTGTGGGTGGTGAACGCCGACGGCAGCGACCTCAAGCGCATCACCAGCGACCGCAACGGGGCCGAGGCGCCGTCCATCAACCCCAACGACGGCCGTATCGTGTACGCGCGCTGGTTCTTCTCGCGCTACGCCGCCTCCGACACGGGGGTCACCACCGACCCGGCCGCCGCGATGCCCGCCGACACCGTGGACCTCTGGCACGCGCTCTCGGTGCAGCCGGACGGCGACCATGCGCGGCTGCAGGGGGGCGACCCGCGGTCGCGCCCGGGACAGATGGCCTACCAGCCGGTGGTGCTCCCGGACTCGACGCTGATCGGCGTCCGGCCCGAGCGCGGCTCGATCCTGCGCGCGACGCGCTTCGGACTGCAGCGCTGGCGCCGCGGCTTCGCGGCCGCCGAACCGCTCTTCGGCTTCGGCGCCCCCAAGGGGTGGTCGGCCGTCTCGCCCTGTCCGCTGCCCGACGGGCGGCTGGTGTTCGCCTACGACGAGGACGGCACCGGCAACTTCAAGATCGTGCTCTGGGACGAGCGCGCGCGCAGCCTCGAGACCCTCGTGGACGAGCTGGGCCGGCTCGAGCTGGACCCCGCCGTGCTGGCGGCGCGCCCGCAGCCGCCGCCGCCGCTCTACCCGCCCGACCCCTCGGCGCCCGACCCGCTGCCGCATCGGAGCCGGCAGGCGATGCTCGACGACGTGCGCACCGCCCGCTTCGACTGCCTGAACGTGTTCGCCAACGGGCCGGTGGATTCGCCCTTCCCCGACGCCCCGCGGCTCGCGCAGGGGCTGCGCATCCGCTTCTTCAGCGTGGTGCCGCGGCCGGAGCGCGAGGGCGGCGATTCTCTGGTGCTGCTGCGCGAGGCGCCGGTCTTCCCCGACGGGGCCATCCACGTGGACGAGGTCCCCGCCGACATGCCGACGTTCGAGCAGCTCGTGGACCGCGACGGCCGTGTGATCCGCTCGGCCTCGGGGCCGGCGCACGTGCCCGGCTTCAACTTCACCCGCTCGGGCGGCGGCACCAAGTGCGTCGGCTGCCACGCGGGGCACTCCGCCCTGCACGTGGCGGAGTCCAAGCGCCTCGGCGCCTACAGCAACTTCGCCCCGTCGGCCACGGTCACGGCCTCCTCGCTGCACCCCGCCACCGAGGACGCGCGCGGGGCGGTGGACCGGCGCACCCTGGGTGAGGTGACCCGGGTGGCCTGGCTGGCGGACGCAGCCGAGGGCCAGTGGGTCCGGCTGGCCTGGGAATTGCCTATCGAAACCGGGACAGTCGTCCTCTATGCTGTGCGCGCCTCGAAGGCCGATGGCGGGGAGCTGCGGGTTCCCCGCTCGGAGGTGGTCCTGTTCCTGCATGGACAGGAGGTCAGGCGGGTCCCGGTCCACCGGGGCTGGACGCCCGGCGGGCTCCGCGTGGAGTTCCCCCCGACTCGCATCGATGCGCTCGAGGTCCGGCCATTGCAGGTCGCCGGCCGCTTCCGCGGCCGGCCGGTCGCTGCACTGGCGGAGATCGAGACCATCGCCCGCATCGCCTTGGAGTGATCCCCGACCCATGCGACGACCGACTGCCGCTCTGCTCGCGCTCTGCCTCCTGCTCCCGATCGTCGCGACCTCTGCGGCCGCCCAGGGCTTCCACGCCACCCACAGCAAGGACGGCACCGATGCCTGGGCCGTCGGCGACAGCGGCCGCGTGCTCCGCACTCTGGATGGCGGCGTCAACTGGGCCGCCTCGACCGTTGGCACCTCGGCGCTGCGCGCGGTGGTCCATCGCGGCCTGACCGTGATGATGGCCGGCGACGGCGGGCTGCTGTGGCGCAGCACCGACAACGGCGGTTCGTTCTCGAGCGCGGCCATCGCCGGCGGCGTGCGCCTGCGCGGCCTCGCGGCCCCGACCGCGACCGATGCGGTGGTGGTGGGCGATGGCGGCACCATCCTGCGCAGCACCGATGGCGGCGCCACCTGGGCGCCCGAGGCGAGCGGCACGTCCGACGACCTGCTTGCGGTGGCGTTCTCGAGCCCCTCGGCCGGCTGGGCCGTGGGGGCCAACGGCCGCGTGCTCCGGACCACCGACGGCGGCGACACCTGGTCGCCGGTCGCGGTCGGCGTCGGCGTCCGGCTGCTGGCGGTGGCGGCCGAGGGCAACCGCGTCTGGATCACCGGTGAACGCGGCGTCGCCGTGCGCAGCACCGATGGCGGAAGCAACTTCTCGGCGGTGAACCTGCAGCTCGACGCGCGCTCCGACGTGCGCGCGGTGGCGCTCGGCTCCGGCAGCGAGCTGTGGGTCGGCGGCGGCGGCGGCTTCATCCGCCGCAGCATGGACGACGGCACCACGTGGACGTTCATCCAGCACGCGCTGCACGCGCCGCTCTCCGGGCTCGCGCTCGGCGGCAGCCGCGGCTTCGCGGTGGCGACGCGCGCGCGCACGCCGCTGGCGGGCCTTCGCGCGGCGGGCAGCTGGGCGCTGCCGAGCGGCGCCACCGTGGGCCGCTCGTGGACGTCGGTGCGCTCGACCGCCTCCTCGGTGCGCGGCTCCACCATCATCTTCAACCCGTGGGAGCCGGAGGTGTTCTACTGCCTGCTCGGGCCCACGCTGTGGCGCTCGCCCGATGCCGGCGAGACCTGGAACGTCATGGCCACCGTGCCCAACGTGAGCCGGGCCAACTCGTTCGTGATGTCGGCCAAGGACACCAACATCATGCTGGCGGCGATCGTGCCCAGTACCGGCTCGCGGCAGGTCATCCGCAGCACGGACGCCGGCGCCTCGTGGAGCACCGTGCTCACCGCCAACTTCGGCGAGTACGGCCTGCCGCTCGAGATCAGCCCGGACAAGCCCGACACCATCTACTTCGGCGCGGATTCCGGACCGCTGCGCCGGTCGGTGGACGGCGGCGCGACGTGGTCGTCCTTCGGTTCCACCAGTTTCCGCAGCCCGTGCGACATCGTGGCGGTGCCGGGGCTCGAGTCGCACGTCTACGTGGGCGACGGCATCACCGGAAGCGGCATCGGCGAGCTGTGGCAGTCCACCAACAGCGGCGCCTCGTTCGTGATGCGGCAGCAGGTGGCCGGCTCCGAGGTGCCCGGGATGGCGGCGACCCGGCTGCGCAACAACGCGGCGTTCGCCACCACGTGGAGCTCGGTGGGGGCGCGCTGGACGAGCGACTTCGGCCAGACCTGGCCGCTGATCGCGGCGCTCAACCCGCCGCAGTCGAACTACGGTTCGTCGTGGGGCACGGACATCTCGCGCGACGACCCCGACGTGGTGATGATCGGGCAGTACTCGGGCAGCTCGAGCCGCCTGTCGCTCGATGGCGGCGCCACGTTCCTGTCCAACAGCCTGCCCGGCACCAACTACAGCTTCATGCTGCGCGACCGCGCCACCATCCTGGCCGAGCAGGGCAGTGGCATGTACAAGATGCGCTTCGCGCACAACCACAACCCCGGCGCGCCGGCCGCCTCGGTCGCGGTGACCGCCCCCAACGGCGGCGAGTCGTGGGAGGCCGGCAACGTGCGCCAGGTGACGTGGAACGCCACGTCGCTGGCGCTCGTCCGCATCGAGTGGCGCCCGAACGCCGCCGCCGCGTGGCAGTCGGTGGCACTGGTCGAGGGCTACGCGGGCAGCTACGCGTGGACGGTGCCCGCGGTGGCGACCACCACCGCCGAACTGCGCGTGAGCGACGCCTGGGACGCCTCGCCGGTGGACGCCAGCGACGGGCTCTTCACCATCACGGTGCCGGCGGTCGTCAGCCTCGACTCGCCGGACGGCGGCCAGGAGTGGAAGTACGGCACCTCGCACGAGATCGCCTGGACGGCGAGCGGCATGGACAGCGTCTCGGTCGAGTACCGCAACTCGCCCGACAGCACCTGGAAGACCATCGCCGCCTCGGTGCCGGCGGCTCAGGGTGCGGTCACGTGGGTGATCCCCAACGACCCCACCTCGACGGCCGCGGCGCGCGTGCGCAACCGCGCCGGCGCGCAGGAGGACATCAGCGCCGCGCCGTTCTCGATCACGGTGCCGGCGTTCGCCGGCCTGCCCGCGGTGCTCGACCTCGGCACGGTGGACGTGGCGGCGGGCGGCTCGGGCGTGTTCGACCTGACCAATGCCGGCACGGCCTTCCTCGCCGTGAGCGGCGTGGTCAGCGACAACCCGCGCTTCGTGCCCGGGCGGACCTCGTTCCAGGTCGGCGCCGGCGGCGACGACACGCTGAGCGTGACGTTCTCGCCGGTCACGGCCGGGGCCGACAGCGCCGTGCTGACCCTGACCACCGACGACCCGTACGGTCCGCACACGCTGCGCGTGCGCGGCGATGCGCAGCAGACCGTGAGCGTCGGTCAGGACCGGCCGCTGGCGTTCGCGCTGTCGCAGAACTCGCCCAACCCGTTCACCGGGAACACGCGGATCCGGTTCGCGCTGCCGGTGACGACGCCGGTGCGGGTCGAGCTGTTCGACCTGCAGGGCCACCGCGTCGCGACGCTGGTGGAGGGCGAGAAGTCCGCCGGCTGGCACACGGTGGACGTGGGGCCGGGCGCGCGCGACGCGGGCGGCCGGCCGATCGGCGTCATGCGCTCGGGCGTCTACTTCTACCGCCTGAGCACGCCGGAGTTCACCGCGACCAAGCGCCTGCTCAAGCTCTAGCGCGAGCCGCGACGCCGCTCCGAGACCGCCGTGCTCCCCTCTCGGGGGCGCGGCGGTCCGGCGTTCGGGGCTCGCTCCGCTTGCAACACGCCCGCGGACGGGGGCCCGCCGACACCGTCCCTCGGCACGGTGGATGCCGGGCGCCGCGGACGCTCAGCGCGCGGGCAGCGCCGCCGCCGGCACGGTGACGCCGCGCTCGCGCAGCAGCTCGCGGATCTTGGTCTGCACGAGGTCGATCGCCACCTTGTTGTGGCCGCCGCCCGGGATGATCACGTCGGCGTGGCGCTTGCTGGGCTCGACGAACTGCTGGTGCATCGGCCGCACGCTCTCCTCGTACTGGCGGAGGATCGAGTCCACCGAGCGGCCGCGTTCGATGAGGTCGCGCTTGAGACGGCGCAGCAGCCGCACGTCGGCGTCGGCATCCACGAACAGCTTGATGTCCATGAGCGCGCGCAGCTCGGGATCCACGAAGATCAGGATGCCCTCGAGCACGATCACGACGTGGTCACGGATCTCGCGCGTCTCGCCCGACTGCCGGTGCTCGGTGTAGTCGTAGATCGGCTGCTGGACGGGACGCCCCTCGAGCAGCGTGCGCAGGTGCGTCTTGAGCAGCTCGGTGTCGAAGGCGTCGGGGTGGTCGAAGTTGCGCGCCTCGCGGTCCCGGAAGGGGATATGCTCCAGGTCCTTGTAGTAGCTGTCCTGGTCGATGATGACGACCTGAGACGACCCCAGTTCGCGCACGATCGTGCGCGCCACCAGGGTCTTGCCCGAGCCCGATCCGCCCGCGATACCGATGAGGATGCGCCGCGACATGCCGTTCGCACGCTAGCCCGGACACTCGACCGACCGCAAGCACGGAAGCAGGACCCGAGGAGGATGCCATGCCCGCGACCCGACTGACCGACCCCGAGATCGCCGCCGCCCTCGAAGGGCTCCCCGGATGGCGCCATGAGGAGGGCGCGCTCCGGCGCACCTACCGGTTCCCGGACTTCGTCCGGGCGTTCTCGTTCATGACCGCCTGCGCCCTGAGGATCCAGGAGATGGACCATCACCCCGAGTGGTCGAACGTCTACGGCACCGTCGAGGTCCGGCTCGTCACCCACGATGCCGGCGGCGTCACCGCCCGCGATGTGGAACTGGCCGGACGGATGGAGGCGCTAGCGTGACCCGCCCGGCGGACGGAACACCAGCACGAGCTGGTTGCGCGGGTCGGTCACCCAGCCCATGAACGCGCTGGGCGCGATCGGGGTCTCGAAGAACCGCCGCGCGTAGGTGCCCCAGAACTCGTCGCCCCGCCACAGGGTGCGGATGGCGGTGGTGGTCGCCAGCGTGCCGAGCGGCCCGCCCTCCACCGTCGCGCGGCGGCGGATGGAGGGCGGCAGAGGCCCCCCCAGCACCCAGCCGACGCTGGCACGGAACTGGTCGAGCACCTGCATCGGGGTGGACGTGCCTCGGAACGTCTCGGCGGCCTCGCCGAACACCCGCGTGACCGCCGCCGCCGCCGGCTCGGAGAGCGGCGGGTAGAACCTCACGAGATCGGGCTCGTCGTAGAGCGAGTACTGGAAGCGCGTGGTGAGCGGCGCCGAGGGCTTGCCCCAGTGGTCGTTGCACCAAGCGCCCATCACCAGCATGCCGAGGTAGAACGAAGGGTGGAGCGAGTCCTCGAGCGCGGGGGCGAACACGCCCAGCCCGCCCGCGGGCTGCTGCAGAGAGGGCAGCGTGGTGACGCGCGTGGCCGCGCTCATCGCGCGCGGCTCGGGCTCGGCCAGCACGGTGCCGGCCGGGATCGCCCCGAACTCGGCCTCGATCATGCGGCGCAGGTCGGCGTCGGTCTGCAGGTCGCCGACCAGCACGAGCGCGGCGTTGGCGGGCACGTAGAGGCGCTCGAACTGCGCCTTGAGGTCGCGTGCGGTGAGTTTCTCGATGGCGGCGCCGGAGGCGCCCGCCAGCAGCGCCTCGTCGCTCACGCCCTCGCCGAGTTCGCGCAGCCGGTAGTAAAGGGCGAGGTCGCCGCGCTCGAAGTGGCGCTCGCCGAACGTGCGGCGCAGTTCGGCGCGGGCCGCCTTGAGCGTGGCGTCGTCGAGGGTGACGCCGCGCATGCGGCTGCCGAGCTCATGCAGCAGTCCCGGCAGCTGGGCCACGGTGCCGATCTCGGTGAAGACGGCCAGGCGCGGGTTGAGCTGCAGGCCCCAGCCGAGCGGCCGCAGCGACGCCATGGACGAGAGCGTGCGCGCCGGGTGCTCCGCCGTGGGGGCGGTGAAGAAGAGATGGGCGAGCAGTTCGGCCTGGCCCTCGCGGCCGGCGGGATCGGCGGCGCGCCCCGCCCGGAACGAGGCCGAGACCGCGACGCCGACCGCGCCGGGCAGGTGCCGCAGGCGCACCTCGAGCCCGTTGGGGAGCCGCCAGCCCTCGACATAGGTGGAGTCCGGCAGCATCTGGGCGGCCGCCGGCGACGCGGCGCCGAGGAGGAGCAGCAGGAGCGTCGGGAGCAGGGCGGATCGCCGCATGGCACGAGGTCTCCGGTCGGGAAGGCCGCGGGTGGGTCCCGCAGGGAGCGACGGACGAGTCTAACGCACAACCCGCACGTCCACCGGTCCCGGGCTTGTGAAACCCCGGGCACGCGGGGCTGGCGCCTCGCGGCGTGCGGCTCTAGACTCCGCCGCCCATGCGCAAGCCCGATGCCGACGAGGTCAGACGTCTGGTCCGTGAGGCGGTGGAACGCTCGCTCGGCCCCGAGCCCGGCGCGCCCTCCGCGCCGCCCGAGGCGCCGCGCGTGGTGTCGCCGCGGCGGGTCGCGATCGGCGCCGACCACGGCGGCTTCGAGCTCAAGCAGGTGCTCGCGCGCGCCATCCGCGAGGACCTCGGCTGGGAGGTCGTGGACGTCGGCACGCACTCGGACGAGGCCGTGGACTACCCCGACTTCGCCGCCGCCGTCGCGCGCGAGGTGACCGCGGG
>CAZMQP010000037.1:691-13346 GCA_964568385.1 uncultured bacterium | reverse complement strand
CTGCCCTCGCGCGAGTCCGCGCGCCTGGCGCTGCGCACGCAGCAGGTGCTCGCGCACGAGAGCGGCGTGACCGACGCCGCCGATCCGCTCGCCGGCAGCTACTGGGTCGAGGCCATGACCGCCGACCTCGAGGCGCGCGCCCGCGCCGTGCTCGACGCCGTGGACGCGCAGGGCGGCATGCTCGAGGCCATCGCCAGCGGCTGGGTGCAGCAGCAGATCCACCAGGCCGCCTACCAGTGGCAGCGCGACGTCGAGAGCGGCGAGCGCGTGGTCGTCGGGGTCAACCGCTACGCCGACGACGAGCCGCTGGCCGCGCCGCCGTTCCAGCAGGACGACTCCGCCGAGCGCGATCGGCTGCGCTTCCTCGCCGACTGGCGCGCCGCGCGGCCGGCGGCCCGCGTGGAGGCGGCGCTGGCGCGCGTCGGCGCCACCGCCCGCGGCACCGGCAACCTCGTGCCGCCCATCCTCGAGGCGCTCACCGCGCACGCCACCCTGGGCGAGGTGTGCGACGCCATGCGCGAGGTGTTCGGCATCCACCGCCCCGGGGAGACCCTGCGATGAACCCGTCCGCACCCGCCGTCACCGCGCTGTCGCACATCGCCATCGCCACGCCGGCGGCCGACGAGCTGGCCCGCACGCTGACCGCCGCGCTCGGCGCCACCCTCGGCGGCGAGGAACTGCTCGACGACGGCGGCCTGCGGGTGGTGTTCGTGCACGCGGGCCCGGTCACGTTCGAACTGCTCGAGCCGCGGCGCGACGACCACACCGTGGCCCGGTTCCTCGCCACCCGCGGCCCCGGCCTGCATCACGTGAGCCTCGAGGTGGCCGACCTGCGCGGCGCGCTCGCCGCCGCCGCCGCCTCGGGCGTGCGCCTGATCGACGAGTCGCCGCGCCCGGGCGCGCACGGCACGCAGGTCGCCTTCCTGCACCCGAAGAGCGCCGGCGGCGTGCTGCTCGAGCTGTGCCAGGGCCGGGCGCCGGAGCCGCGCTGACCGCGTTGCCGCCGCCGCGCGCGTTCGTGAACCGCGCCGGCCGCCACGCCCACGCCTGCGGCCAGGCCGCGGTGGCGAGTGTGCTCGCGCAGTGGCGCATCGGACCGTTCGCGCACGCGTGGGCGAGGGCGAGCGACGGCGCCGCCATCGACACGGTGTGCGCCACACACGCCCCCGACCTGCCGTTCGGCCTGGGCACCTCCGCCTGGCGCGTGTGCGCCGCCCTGCGCGCGCACGGCCTCGCCGAGTGCGTGCACGGCGCGCGCGCCGAGGCGGCGATGCGTGCGCACCTGGCGACGGGGGCGTGGTCCCCCGTGCTGCTCGACGATGGCCTCCTCGGCGGCCGGCCGTTCAGCGCGCACTGGGCGGTGGCGCTGGCCGCCGGCGACGACGGCGTCCGCCTCGGCAATTGCCGCCTCCCGCACCTGGCGTGGCCGGCCTTCCGCCGCGCCTGGGGCTGCCGCACGCTGCCGCCGCCCCATCGGCGCTGCGCGGTGCTGGTGCGCGCGCGCGGCTGGCTCGACCGCGAGTGACCGTGCCGGCCCGCGGCTGCGGCGCGCGCGGCGGACGCGGACCGGGCGCTCAGACGATGCCGAGCCGCCTCGCCTGATCGCCCACGAACAACCCCTCGGGGTCCAGTTCGCGCTTGATGGCGCGGAACCGCGTCAGCCGGTCGCCGAACGCGCGCGCGAAACTGTCCGCGTCCACCACCTGGTCCTTGGCCGGATAGAACGTGCCGCCCGCCTCGAGCACGATGCGCGTGAGGTCGCGCGTCAGCGCCCACAGCCGCTCCGGCTCGCGCCGCGGCACCGGGAAGTCGAGCGCCAGCGACCAGCCGTCGAGCCCGTGCGAGAGCAGGAACGCGTCGGCGCGATGGCGCTTGAACACGCCGAGGTAGCTGATGATGCCGCGGCGCACGCACAGCGCCAGCGCCTCGCGCATCGCGGCCCGCGCCGTGCCATCCGGCACGAACATCTGGACCTGCAGGAACCCGTTCGGCCCGTAGGCGCGGCGCCAGTCGGGCACGTAGTCGAGCAGGAACGCGAACGCGGCGTGCGAGTCGAAGAACGTGCCGTCGGGCCCGGTGGGCTCGGGCAGGCGGTACTTGGCCTCGTTGATGAGGCGCAGGCCGGTGTCGTTGGTGAACGGCTGCAGAAGGCGCCACACGAGGCTGCGCGGGATGCCGAAGATGGCGTGCGGCAGGTCCTGGTGGTCAGCCGACAGCGTCTCGGCGCCCCTCGGGTCCTCGCCCTCGCCGAGGTGGTGCGCCTCGTGCACGAGTCCGCGCCCGAGCGAGCTTCCCGAGGCGAAGCAGTCCACCCAGCCGACCAGGTAGTCGGCCGTGGCGGTGCGCGAGGCGAGCGCGTCGAACATGGCCTCGAGCGTCGGCGTGCGCAGCGGCCGCACGCGCAGACGCCCCGAGTGGATGCGCTTGAGGCGGAGCTTGACGCGCGTGACGACGCCGAGCAGCCCCATCCCGGCGATCACGGCGCGGAAGTGCTCGCCGTCGCGCTCGGGCGAGAGCGTGCGCACGTGGCCGTCGGCGGTCATGAGATCGAGCTCGAGCACGTGATCGCCGAACGGCCCGGCCCGGTAGCAGTTCTTGCCGTGGATGTTCATGGCGACGCAGCCGCCCAGGGTCGGGAACATCGTCCCCGGCACCACGGCGGGCCACCAGCCGTCGGGCAGCGATCTCCGCCACAGGTCGCCGATGGTCGCACCCGGCTCGAGTTCGGCGACGCCGGAGGCGGCATCCCACGACAGGAACCGCGACATGCCGCGCATGTCGAGCGCCAGCTGCCCCGAGTTGAGCGAGGCGTCGCCGTAGCTGCGGCCGGACCCTCGGCACAGCACGCTCAGCGACTCCTCGCGGGCCTGACGAAGCAGCGCCGCCAGTTCGTCGGCGCCTGTGGGGCGCGCGATCCGGGAGACCGCGTGCACGGAGGCGCCGAAGCCATCGAGCACCTTCCACGGCGCGCGCTCGCGGAGCGAGGGCCGCGGCGTCACTAGAGGTCGAGCCTGCGGAAGAGCCATGAGGGCAGGTGCCGGATCACCATGGCGACGAGCGTCCACCGGAACGGGATGTAGGCCGACGGGCTGCCGCCCTTGCGCGCGACCGCGAGGATCTGGCGCGCCGCCTCGGGCGCCGAGATCATCATCGGCTTGCGTGTCATGTGCCGGGTCATGTCGGTGTCCACGAAGCCCGGCTTGACCGTGACCACGTTGACGCCGTGGCGCGACACCCGGTTGCGCAGGGCCTCGAGCCACGCGCTCAGCGCCGCCTTGCTGGTGGTGTAGCCGGGCATGGAGCGCCGTCCGCGCACACCGGCGATGCTCGAGAGCCCCACGATGGTGCCGGCGCGCCTGGACTCGAAGTGCGCGGCCGCCACCGTGGTCCACGCCATGGCGCCGAGCAGGTTGACCTCCATGAGGCGGCGGTCGCGCGCGAAGTCGTACTCGCCCTCCTCCGGCGCGTGCAGGTCGCCCGCCGCGTAGACCAGCAGGTCGAGGCCGCCCAGTTCGCCGACCAGGCGCTCGAACAGCCCGGGGATGGCGTCGTGGTCGGTGACGTCGTGCACCACGGGCAGGGCGCGGGAGCCGCCGGGAGCGAGGCTCGCCGCGAGGCGCTGGAGCTCGGGCTCGCGCCGGGCGAGCAGGGCCACCGAGCAGCCGCTGGCGGCGAGTTGGCGGGTGATCTCGGCCCCGATGCCCACGGAGGCCCCGACGACGATGGCGCGCTGGAACGACAGACTCATGGGGGGAGCGGGGCCTCGCGGCGGGGGGACGGGAGCGGCTGGGGCGGAAGGTCCGGGACCATGGGCCCCAGACCGGTCAGCATAGCATCGGCCGAACGCACCGACGACTTCTCAGGCCTTCGCAAGCGACTCGGCCCCGCCCGGCTCCACGCGCACCACGCGCTGCGGGAACGGGATCTCGATGCCCTCCTGCGCGAAGCGCCCGTGCACCGCCTTGAGCACGAAGCTCGAGACCGCGGTGCGCTCCAGGGCGTTCACCGCCCGCAGGATGATCATGAGGTTCACCGAGGAGTCGGCGAAGCTCACGAACCGCACGATCGGCGCGAAGTCCGGCACCGCGATCCCGGGGTTGCCGTCGCGGACGGCGGTCGCGGTCTCGATCAGCACCTGCTCCACGCGTGACAGATCGCTGCCGTAGGCGACGCCGATCGGCACGAGCACGGCACACGTGGGATCCGGCAGCCCGTAATTGCGCACGATGAGCTCTGCCATGCGGGCATTGGGGATGGTGATGAGGTTGTTGGCCGGCTCGCGGATGGTGAGCGTGCGCCAGCTGATGTCCTCGACCACGCCCAGCTGCCCCTGTTCCAGCTCGATGACGTCCCCCACGCGCACCTGCCGGGCGAAGGTGATCAGGAAGCCGGCGATGAGGTTGGTGAGCGTCGGCTGCAGCGCCAGCGCCACCGCGAGCGAGCCGACGCCGAGCGCCGCGAGCATGGGCCCGACCGCGATGCCGATGCTGCCCAGCCCCGCCACCGCGCCCATGATGACGATGCCGATGCGGATGGCATTCTGCGTCAGCGTGGTCGCGGGCAGCTTGGACGTGATCGGGCCCGCCCGGTGCGCCACGAACCGCGACAGGATCGAGGCCACCGCCAGCGCGGCGGTGAAGTAGGCGAGGAACAGCGCGATCCGGTCGGCGCGCGTCACCCAGTCGGCGGGCAGGAGCGCGTGGCGGGCCGCGATCGGCACGCCGACCAGCGCGAACCACAGCGGCACGTAGGGCGATATGCCCTCGATGATCACGTCGTCCCAGTCGATCGGCGTCTGCCGCGCGAGGCGCCGCAGCAGCGGCAGCGCCAGGCGGTAGAGCAGCCAGCCGCCGGCCCACAGGGCGGCGACCTCGATCATCGCGCGCACGTAGGGATGCATGGACTCGAACCAGACCATGCGCCCACCATAACGGCTCGGGCCATGGCCCGCGACTCCGCGACGCGCTAGCATCCGCACGCGCCCCGCCCCCGCGAACGACCCTCACGCGAGGCCCCATGCGCCTCCCACGCCCGCCGCTGCTTCTGCTGCTCGCCGGCCTGACCGGTCCGGTGGTCCTCCCCCCGACCGCCCAGGCCGGGGAGCGATCCGCGCGGCTCTACGATGAGCGCGACGGACTCGCGGTGTCCGAGACGGCGTTGCTCGCCGAGGACTCCGACGGCTTCATCTGGATCGGCACGATGGCGGGTCTCGTCCGCTTCGACGGATCCGAGATGCGCTCGTGGGCGCCCGAGAGCCTGCGACACGTGCTGCGAGTGCTCGCCACGTCGCCCGACGGGCAGGTGGTGGCCGCCGGGCTCGGTGAGCCGCTGTGGCGCGTGGAGCGGGACGGCGTGGCGCGCATCCCGGGGCCGGGCGGCGGCGCGATCTCGGGCGCCGTGCATGCGGCGTTCGACGCCGACTCGCGGCTGTGGGTGACGTGGCCCGACTCGGTCGGCGTGCGGCAGGGGATCGCCTGGCGGCTGTGGCCGAAGGGGGCGTTCCAGGCCTCGGCGCTGCTGCGGGCCATGCCGTGGGGCGGCGACACCATGGCCGTGGCCAGCGACCGCGAGCTCCGGCTCATCACGCCCGCGGGGCCGATCGGGCGCGCCATCGAACTGCCCCGGGTGCGGGACCTGGCTCGATCGCCCGACGGCTCGCGCGCGGCGCTCACCGCGGATGGCCGCGTCGTCGGGCTCCATGCGGGAGGCGCTCGCCTGCTGTACGGCGGCGTGCCCGGCGGCATCGCGCTCGTCGCGAGAGGCCCGACGCTGTGGGCCACGATCGACCGTCACCTGGTCGCGCTCGCGCCGGGTCGCGCCCCCGAGATCGTCTCGCCGAGGCCCGGGGTCAGCTCGGGGCGGCCGCTGCTCGTGGACCACGAGGGGACGCTGTGGGTGGGCTCGTTCCGCGGACTGCTCGCCATGCCGGAGCCCGCGACCGTGGCGTGGAACGAACTCGATGGGCTGCCGGAGCCGGCCCACATGCACTCGCTGACCCGGGACCGCTCGTCCCTGTGGGCCATCGGCTGGTACGGCACCGTGCGCGTGGACCTGGGCGGGGGCGAACGGCGCATCTCGCCACTGGGCCGTCACTCTGGACGCTTAGTCCTGGACGGCCGCGAGCGGCTCTGGGGCGCGGAGATCGGCCGGGGGTTCTTCCGTTCCGGTCCGGATGGCATCCGCCGCTTCGGGTCCGAGGGCCTGCGTGGCATCTACGGCGCCGCCCGGCGCCCGGACGGCGCGCTGTGGCTGGCCACGGATGACGGGCTCTTCCTCACTCCGCCGGGCGATGGCCCCCCCCTGCCCGTTCGCGCGCCTCCACCGCCCGGACGGACCCAGTGGCGCGACACCTTCACGGGACCGATGTGCCTCGACCGGCACGGCCGCCTGTGGCTCGCGGACGGCGACCGCCTGCTCTCGGCCGACGCCGATTCGCTCGAGCGCGGACAGGTGCACGCGTGGTCCCTCGACCCGCTCGTGCCCATGGCGCGGATCGGCAGCATCGTCGAGACCGAGTCGGATGGCCTCTGGCTCGCGAGCCTGCACGAAGGCGTGCTCCGCCGCGGAGCGGCCGGCTGGGAGACCGTGCCGGGCCAGCATTCCCTCGGCACCCTGCGTGCGTACGGGCTCGCGCCGGCCCGCTCGGGCGGCCTCTGGCTGCTCGGGGCGGGTGCGGTGCTGCGCGTGCGCCCGGACCGCTCGCGAGCAGAGGGCTGGGAGGTGCTGGAGCGGCTGGGCTCATGGCAGGGGCTGCCGGCGCAGCAGGCCAGCGACCTCGTCGAGGACCCCGATGGCCGGCTCTGGCTGGCGACCATCGCCGGCCTCGTCGAGGTGCCTCCCGAGGCGCGGCGCGCCCGCCCCGGGCCGCCCCGGGTCGAACTGGTGGAAGTGCGCGTGGACGGCCGGCGGCTGCCGCTCGGCGAATCGGTGCGGCTGCCCTGGAACCGCAATCGCATCGAGCTCCGCTTCGCGGCGCTGAGCCGGCGGGCGCGCGAGGCCATCCGGTTCGAGAGCCGGCTCCGCCCCGGAGCCGAGTGGACCGAGACCCGCGATCCCGTCTTCCGGCTCGCCGACCTGCGCCCGGGCCGCTACGCTCCCGAGGTGCGCGCCGCGATCGGGGACGGCCCGTGGAGTGAGGCCGTGTCCACGTCGTTCGTGGTGCTGCGGCCCTGGTGGCAGCATCCCGGCGCGTTCGCTGCGGGGGCGCTGGCGATCGCCGCCCTCGCCTATGCGGCCCACCGGTTGCGCGTGCGCACCCTGCTCGGGCTCGAACGCCAGCGGACGCGGATCGCGATGGACCTGCACGACGAGATGGGCTCCGGACTCGGCAGCATCGGCATCCTCGCGGGCATCGCCGAGCGCGAGGACCTCGGCGACCGCGAGCGCCGCGCGCTCGCGCACCGCATCCGCGAGACCGCGTCCGAGCTCGGCGGCAGCCTGTCGGACCTGGTGCAATCGCTGCGGCACGGCTCCGACACGCTCGAGGCCCTCGCCCTCGCCCTCTCGGACCGGGCGCGGCGCCTGCTCCCGGAGGGCGGCCCCCGGTTCGTGCCGGATCTGCCGCGGCCCTTCCCCCGGCTGCGGATCGCGCCCGAGCCGCGCCGAGTCCTGCAGCTGCTCCTGCTCGAGGCGCTCTACAACGCCATGCGCCACGCCCGGGCCGGCACCATCGCACTCGGTTTCTCGGTGACCGACGGTGAGGTGCGCGCCTGGGTCGAGGACGACGGCATCGGCATGGCGGGCGCCGGGAGCCGGCCCGGCGGGCACGGACTGCCGAACATGCGCGCGCGGGCGGAGCAACTGGGCGGCACGATCTCGTGGACGCCGGCCCCGCTGCGCGGCACGCGAGTCGAGGTGCGCCTCCCGCGCTCCGCGCTCGCTGCACGCCCTCACATGTCCATGCGAGCGACGCGCGGCCGCGATGCGGGCACACTCCCCCCATGAGCGCGCCCCGGATCGCCGTCATCATCGTCGAGGACGATGCCCGCTACCGCGGCAGTGTGGCCGAACTGCTGCGCCTCACGGCCGACTTCGAGGTCGCGGCCGAGTTCGCCTCGGCCAGCGAGTGCCTCGCCGCGCTCGAGGACCCGGCGCGCGCCCGGGAGGCCGAGCACTGGCGGCTCGCGCTCATGGATCTCGACATGCCCGGGGTGGGCGGCATCGAGGCCACGCGCCGGCTCAAGCGCCGGCTCCACGGGCTGCGGGTCGTGGTCATCACCGTGTTCGAGGACCCGGCGACCATCCTGCAGGCGATCAGCGCCGGCGCGGATGGGTACCTGCTCAAGAGCACCGATCCGGCGGCGCTGCTGGAACTGCTGCGGGGCATCGCCTCCGGGGGCGCCCCCCTGACGCCGGGCGTGGCGCGCATCATCCTCGAGGCGGTCCGGCGGCTGGCGCCCGAGGCCCCCGCGAGCGATCTCGGGCTCACCGCACGCGAACGCGACGTGCTCCGGGCACTCGTGGACGGCCTGCCGTACAAGCTTGTGGCCGACCGGCTCGGCATCTCGCTCGACACGGTGCGAACGCACGTGCGGGCCGTGTATCGCAAGCTCCAGGTGCACAACGTGGCGGAGGCCGTGAGCCGCGCCATCCGCGAAGGTCTCCTCGGCCGCACGTGAGCCCTCACATCATCATGCGCCTGCCGCGCCGGCGGCCCGCGCTCTAGCGTCCTCCCATCGGCACGGCATCCCGCCGCGCCGCTCGGAGGACGCGATGATGAGAGCCCTGATGCTGATCTCGGCCGTGCTGGCGCTCGGGGCCGCGCCGGCGACGCTGCCCTCGGTCCGCCTCACCGAGGACGTGGAGGTGGCCGCCCCGCCGGCACGGGTCTGGGAGCAGGTGACCGTGGGACGCCACCTGGTCGTCTGGTGTCCGGTATGGAAGAGCGAGGGCAACACGACGGCGCGGATCAGCGCCGTGGGCGACGTGCTGCAGTTCAGGGACGCCTGGGGCAACCGCGGTCGCTCGGTCGTGACCTACCTCGTCCCGCTCCAGGAGGTCCGTGTCACCCACGAGCCCGACGACGGCTCGTACGTGTGCCAGGCGCGGCTGGTGCTCACCCCCACCGCGAAGGGCACCCGCGTGCGATGGATGGAGACCTACACCGACGACAGCCCGCCCAAGGACCGAGACGCGACGGCACAGAAGACGCTTCGCGAGATGCGCGAGTCCCTCACCCGTCTCAAGGCCGGCGCCGAGCGCTGAGCCGCACCCCGGAGGAACCCCTCATGTCCGCCACACTCGATCCCGCCCGCCTGGACGCGTTCCTCGGCCGCTTCGTGCAGGACGCGGGCGCGACGATGCACGCGACCACCGTCGTCGTCGGCGACCGCCTCGGCCTCTACCGTGCGCTCGACGAGGGCCCCACCGACTCCGCCGGCCTCGCACGCCGCACCGGACTCGACGAGCGCATGCTGCGTGAGTGGCTGCGCGCGCAAGCCGCGAGCGGCTACGTGGACTTCGAAGCCGCCACGGGCCGCTATCGCCTGAACGCCGAGCAGTCGTTCGCCCTCGCCGACCCGAACGGGCTCTCGCTGCCGGGCGCGTTCCTGATCGCCGAGGCGGTCATGCACGACATCGACCGCCTGGCCGAGGCCTTCCGAACGGGCCGCGGCATGGGCTGGCACGAGCACCATCACCAGCTCTTCCACGGCACCGAGCGGTTCTTCCGCCCGACCTACGCCAGGCACCTGGTCGAGGAGTGGATCCCGGCGCTGACCGGCGTGCGCGAGCGACTGCTCGCCGGCGGCACGGTGGCCGACGTCGGCTGCGGCCACGGGGTCTCGACCCTGCTGATGGCGCATGCCTTCCCCCGCGCGAGCATCCGCGGGTTCGACTACCACGAGGACTCGGTGCGGACGGCCCGCCGGCTGGCCGAGGAGGCCGGCGTCGGTGACCGCGTCACCTTCGAGGTCGCCTCGGCGAAGGACTTCCCCGGGACCGGCTACGACCTGGTCGCCTTCTTCGACTGCCTGCACGACATGGGCGATCCCGCCGGGGCCGCACGGCATGTGCACCAGAGCCTCGGCGCCGACGGGGCGTGGATGGTGGTCGAACCCATCGCCGCCGACCGCGACGAGGACAACTTCAACCCGGTCGGCCGCATCTACTACTCGGCCTCGACCATGATCTGCACCCCCTGCTCACTGGCGCAGGACGTGGGCGCCGCGCTCGGGGCCCAGGCGGGCGAGGCGCGCCTGAGCGAGGTCATCCGTTCGGGCGGTTTCACGCGGGTCCGCCGCGCCGCCGAGACGCCGTTCAACATGGTGCTCGAGGCGAGGCACTGATCCGCAGGGCCGCCCACGCAAGAGGGCCCGGGGCCATCGCGGCACCGGGCCCTCGGGCGGCGTCACCTGCCGCGGTCAGACCGAGAGGCCGTCCGCCAGCAGGCTGCGCGCGATGACCAGACGCTGGATCTCGGAGGTGCCCTCGTAGATCTCGGTCACGCGGGCGTCGCGGTAGTAGCGCTCGACCGGGTACTCCTTCACGTAGCCGTAGCCGCCGTGCACCTGGATGGCCTGGTGGGTGACCCACGTGGCGGCCTCGGTGGCGTACAGCTTGGCCATCGCCGCCTCGCGGCGGCAGGGCTGCCCGGTGTCCTTGAGCCACGCGGCGCGCTGGATGAGCAGCCGGGCCGCCTGGATGCGGCGCTCCATCTCGGCCAGCTTGAACTGCACCGCCTGGAGCTTGGAGATCGGACCGCCGAACGCCTTGCGCTGCTGTGCGTACCTGACCGCCTCCTCGAAGGCGGCCGTCGCGATACCGAGCGCCTGCGAGGCCACGATGACACGGCCCGACTCCAGCGAGCCGAGCGCGATGCTGAGCCCGTCGCCCTCCTCGCCGAGCAGGTGGTCGGCGGGCAACCGCAGGTCCTCGAGCGACAGTGTCACGGTGTCCGAGCCGCGCAGCCCCATCTTGTCCTCGGACTTGCCCACGAACAGGCCGGGCATGCCGCGCTCCACGATGAAGCACGAGATGCCCTTGCTGCCGGCCTCGCGCGGCGCCGTGCGGGCGAACACGAGGGTGGTCCACGCCCGCTTGCCGTTGGTGACCCAGTTCTTGGTGCCGTTGAGCACCCACTCGCCGTTCTGCTTCACGGCGGTCGCCTCGAGCCCCATCGTGTCCGAGCCCGCGCCGGGCTCGGACAGCGAGAACGCGCCGATCTCGCGCGTGGTCAGCCGCGGCAGGAAGCGCTTCTTCTGCGCGTCGGTGCCGAAGCGGTAGATGGGATAGCCGCCGACCGAGTTGTGCACCGCGATCAGGATGGCGAGCGAGGCGGAGACCTTGGAGATCTCCTCGATGACGCCGGAGATGGTGCGCAGGTCGTAGCCGACGCCGCCCCACTCCTCGGGGAACGCCATCCCGAGCAGGCCCATGTCGGCCAGCTTGGCGATGGCGGTGTCGGGGATGTGCGCCTCGCGGTCCCAGTGCTCGGCCTGGTCGGCGAACTCGCCACGGCAGAGCTCCCGCACGGCCTCGCGGATCTGCTTCTGGTCTTCGGTCAGGTCGAGGTGCATCGCATCCTCCCGCGGCGGTCCGCGGCGTCGGGGATCAGGCCGGCTGGTGCTGCGAGGTCTCGCGGAACACGGTCAGGCAAATGAGCCCGACGAGCCCCATGAACTGCACGCCGCTGAAGAACCCGGTGCCGCCCGGGATGAGCAGCGAGCCGAGCGCGGCCAGCAGCACGATGGGATACGCACGCCAGTCCCCGGCCCACAGGCCCGGCACGCCGGCCAGCCACGCGCCGCCGATCGCCACCTTGAGGCCGAGCGGGATCCAGATGGGCACGCCGAGCTGGCGCGCCATGTCGATCATGAACCCCTCGTGGTTCGACAGGTTGAACATGGCGCCGGTCACGAGCGGGTAGCCGCCCTGGAACACGAGCGTGAGCCCCGGGTAGAGGCAGCAGAGCGTGAGGATCACCAGGGCGGCGGGTCGGACGGGACGGTTCATCGATTCCTCCGTGAAGGGCGGGCGTCAGCCCGAGACGGCGTGCTCACGCAGCACCTGAGCCGCCACCACCATCTTCTGCACTTCGGTCGTGCCTTCGTAGATCTCGCAGATGCGCGCGTCACGCCAGTAGCGCTCGACGTGGAACTCCGACAGGTAGCCGTAGCCGCCGTGGATCTGGATCGCCCAGTTGGCGCACTTGGTCGCCGCCTCCGAGGCATGCCACTTGGCCAGCGACGCCTCCTTCACGTGCGGCCGGTCCTGGTCGCGCAGCCAGGCGGCCTGATAGACGAGCAGCCGCGCGGTCTCCAGCTCGACCACGCTGTCGGCCAGCATGTGGCGGATGGCGTCGAACTCCCCGATCTTCTTGTCGAACTGCTCGCGCTCGTTGGCGTAGCGGACCGAGGCCTCGACCGAGGCCTGCGCGATGCCCAGCGCCTGCGCGGCGATGCCGATGCGGCCGCCGCCCAGGGTCGCGAGCGCGACCGTGTAGCCCTTGTTGAGCTCGCCGAACATCAGGTCCTTCGGGATGCGCGCGTTCTCGTAGTGGATCTCGCGCGTGTCCGAGGCGTGGATGCCCAGCTTCATCTCCTTCTTGCCCTTCTTCACGCCCGGCGTGTCGGCCGGGACGATGAAGGCGGAGATGCCCTTGGGCCCGAGGCTCCTGTCGGTGGCCGCGTAGGTGATGAGCACGTCGGCGGGCCCG
>CAZMQP010000037.1:0-681 GCA_964568385.1 uncultured bacterium | reverse complement strand
GGGCCCGGCGTTGGTGATGAAGATCTTGGAGCCGTTCAGGACCCAGTGGTCGCCGTCGAGGACGGCCGTCGTCTGCTGGTTGGCCGCATTGCTGCCGGCATTGGGCTCGGTCAGGCAGTAGGCCCCGAGCAGCTCGCCCTTCGCCAGCGGCGTCAGCCACCGCTTCTTCTGCTCCTCGTTGGCGTATTGGAGCAGCGGGTAGCAGACGAGCGAGTTGTTGACCGACGCGATGACGCCGTGACTGGCGCACACGCGCGAGAGCTCCTCGATCGCCACCACGTACGACAGGTAGCTCATGCCGGCGCCGCCGTACTGCTCGGGCACGAACATGCCGAGCAGCCCCAGCTCGGCCATCTTCCTGGTGTTCTCGGCCGGAAACTCGTGCGTTTCGTCGATCTTCGCGGCGATGGGCCGGATCTCGCTCTCGGCGAAGTCGCGCACCATCTCGCGCACCGACTGCGCCTCCTCGGTGAGGGCGAACGACTGGCCGGCGGCGAGTTCGGAGTCGATCGTGCTCATGACACCGGGTACTCGTAGAACCCGCGACCGGTCTTGCGGCCGAGCCAGCCGGCGGCGACCATCTTGCGCAGCAGCGGGCACGGGCGGTACTTCGAGTCGCCGAGGCCGTCGTGCAGCACCTCCATGATGCTGAGGCAGGTGTCGAGCCCGATGAGGTCGGCG
>CAZMQP010000036.1:10532-13449 GCA_964568385.1 uncultured bacterium | reverse complement strand
AGAAGGAAGTGCGCGCGTGGACGATCCATGCCGGCGACACCGCGCCCCAGGCGGCCGGCGTCATCCACTCCGACTTCGAGCGCGGCTTCATCAAAGCCGAGACGGTGGCCTACGACGATCTCGTGCGCTGCGGCTCGATCGCCGCCGCCCGCGCCGAGGGCAAGTACCGCATGGAAGGCAAGGAGTACGTCGTGCAGGACGGCGACGTGCTGCTGTTCAAGTTCGCCGTCTGACCCGCGCGCGAACCGGGCATGCGCGGCTAAGACCACAGCAGGGCGGTGGGACAGCCGACCGCGCCCGCTGCCGAGACCCCGGACCGCGCCCGCCGGACGAATTCCCCGCGCCACCGCAGATTTCACTTTGTTCGGCCAATCTGCTCGGCAATCCCGGCTTCGAGCTTCCCGTGATCCCGGCGGGCCCGCCCGAGTACTACGGCGCCGGCGCGACGTGGGTGAGCTTCGGCGGCGGCATCTACACCGTCGGCGCGGTCGTCAACACGCCCAACTCGGGCAACCAGCCGCTCAAGCTGTTCGGCTGCTGCTGCAGCGGCGCCATCCAGCAGTTCTCGGCGCTGCCGGGCGAGACATGGAACGGCGGCGTGTGGACGAAGAACTCGAGCCTCGATCCCATGGGGGACGGCCAGATCGCGGCCGTCAACATCGAGTGGGTCGCGGCCGACGGCTCGACGCAGATCTCGTTCATCAGCAACGGCACGTTCAACGCCTCGCAGCCTCGCGATGTGCGGACGCTGCAGACGATCTCCGGCGTCGCGCCTCCCGGCACGGCGTTCGCGCGTCTGGTGCTGATCACCGTAGATTTCGCCCCGGGTGGCCCGGGCGGCGCGCCGTTCATGGACGACGCGTTCTTCGAGCGCGTCACGATCTTGCCGACGCACTCGCCCACGTGGGGACAGCTGAAGACCACGTATCAGTGAGGCGCATCGCGTAGGACAGCAGAGCGGCCGCTCGGGTACACGCCAGGGCGGCCGTTCTCTTGCTACGGATTGCCTGCGACCACGCGTTGAGCGAGATTCGCAGCACTTTCGACGCTGCTCAGGCATGCGAAACGTGGCAGCGCAGTCACCGCAGAATGGCAATCTTGAGCCCCCGCGATCGACGACCGGTACTGTCGTTTGCGCGCAGCAGGTAGATGCCCGATGGCATCGTCGTGTCCGTGATCGGCAGTCGCAGCACGTCATGCGCCGTGCCGGCAGACGGAAAGTCCCGCACGAACACCTGCCGGCCCTGCAGGTCGTGCAGCCGTACGGTGATCCGGCCAGCGGCCGCGCCCCCAACCTCGATCTCGATCGCCGACTCGGCGGGATGGGAGCCGACTCGAGTGAGTCGCAACGATGGTCCGCGAGGTTCCCATACGGTCTCGGCGCTCCACCACCGATAGCGCGCGTCCTTGCTCTCGCGCCGGATCCTGTAGCGCAGAGCCTCTCGAGCTGGCGCCGAGTCGTCCCGCCACTGCATGTCGCTGGCCCCGTTGGCACGCAATCGGCCGGCCGTCTCGAACTCGCCGGCCCCCACAGCACGCTCCACAGCCCACCACGTCTCGGGCGCGGGCTCGGTGAGCGTCCACTTCACAAGCGGTCGGCCATCATGCTCCACTACCCGAGGCACCGTTGTCGTCGCATGCACATAGGTGTGCAGCCAGAAGGCGCCTGCCAGGTCGCGCGAGAACGCCACCCAGACGTCTCCGTGCTCGTCACGCGCCACCTGCGGCAAGTAGCCGAAGGCGGTGCCCGCGAGTTTCTCGCCCAGTCCGAATCCGGAGTCGGTGGGGAACGCCACCCAGACGTGGTCGATGAGCCCCGGACTGCTGAATCCGTGCCAGGCGACGGCTGGGTACGCACCCGTGTCCTTGCTCAGGTAGGGCTGGTAGAAGCCCCACTGCAGGCGGTCGTCTCGCACCGAGTGGATGGTGTCGGGCTCGACCCACGCGCCGTCGAGATGGCGATCGATGAGGATAGTGGAGTCGCTGTCCGCCCAAGCGAGCCACTGGCCGCCGCGCGGCGTGTCGCGGAACTGCGGTCCGCTGACGATGCCGAAGCCGCTGATCGTGGGTCCCGGAGTCCAGATCGAATCGGAGAGGGTGCCGGATTGGATGTAGCCATTGAATACCGCGCGGACGACCAACAACCCTTGCGGGGCGATGGGCTGAATCGTCAGCCCCCGGAGGGGGGCTGTTCCGATGCGCTCATCGTGTACCCGACGCCAAGCGCTGCGCAGGTCGGAACGATAGATCCTCAGGTGGTAGGGGAAGCCGAGCGTGGAGGTGTCGAGGTCCTGCACAGCCACCCAGCGCGTGCCGTCTTGGACAGCCCCCGTGTAGAGGAACGCCTCCACATCGCACACCGCGACGGTGTCCGCGACGGACACTGAGTCCCCGTATGCGGTAGCCGTCACGAGGTGGCTGGCGCGGGTCGTCGTGGGCACGGTGGTCTTCCACACCAGCATGCGCGCGGCGCGCGGCGAGGATGTGGGCCACATGATGTAGTTCTCGTGGATGCCCGACCAGGTCGTCACCCACGCGGAGTCCGCCCAGTTCATGCCATAGGCGGTCTTCCCGGGCCCGTAATAGCCCGTCACGATCAACTGCAGCCGCCCGTCCGGAAGATCGTCCAAGCGCGTCGCGAACATGTACGGATGCCCATTGAACGTGAGCGTGTCGATGGGTGTCCAACTGCGTCCGGGTGGGAGGGCGAGCGCTCGAGTGGAGCTCAGAGCGCCGACTACAACAGACGCCAAAACCAGTGCCGACCGCCACCACGGCTCTGCGCGGGGAGTCGGCGGAGCAGGGCCGAACTCGATGGACCACATGATCACGAAGATACTTGACTACGCCCCCCCCCCCCCCCCCCCGAGTGCGGGGGGGGGGGGGGGGGGGGGGGGGCGGGAGGGGGGGGGGGGGG
>CAZMQP010000036.1:2706-10522 GCA_964568385.1 uncultured bacterium | reverse complement strand
TGCCGTCCGCCACCCCGGGCCTGGGGGGGGTGTGGGCGGTGCAGGGCCGCACCCGCCGGCCCCCATTATCCCGCATTAACTTTCATACCCCCCCCCCCCCCCCAAGCATTTTCCTGCTTGGCGATGAGGCCTGCTCGTCCGACATGTCGGAGATAGGAATCCATCTCGATCGATCGGGGGCCCATCGTGACAACGAGCCCTCGGGCTCGCAGTTCAGGGGGGTGCTCATGCTGCGCGTGTGGCCAACATCCGTCTCGTTTCTGGCGCTGACAGTCCTGTCGATCTGTGGCCTCCCGGGAGAATCAGCTCGCGCATCCGGCGTCGAGTCATGCGGGACCGCTGCGGACTCCGCGCTGTCGACCTCATCCGCGCAGTCCACCGAGGTCTTCTATCCGCATCGCACGGGCGTCAAGGGCGTAGACCTGACAGCGCGTGACATCGAGCACCTGTGGGACTCCGTCTATGGGCTTGGGCTCGGCGATAGCGTGAAACTCACACTTGACCAGTTCACGCTGGCGCTTCTGGCCCAGGGCGTAAGTCCAATCGCTCGGGATGCGCGAAACCTCCAGGCGGTCTATGACTACCTGCGCCGGCAAGGTGCCGACTGGAATCCGACCGACCCTAGCGACAGCCTCGCCATGCGGGTGGGAGACAACTACGGCGGAAGCATCACCGGTTCGAGCACGTTCACGAACGAAGACCGAGCGCACGCCGACAGCTACCTGTTCCACCCCTCGCGCTCCTCGGTCGGAGGCCAGTACCCATCGAGCTTCGTCACCATGGACGAGGACTTCTCCAGCGGGCGCGCCGTCGGCGACTATCGGAGCCGAAACGGCTTCATGGTTCGCGGGCCCTCGACAGCATCCGCCTTGGATGTCAATGGAACGGGATGGACCCAGGCCACGGGACTGCGGCGCCTGAATTGGAATCACGAGCTCCAGCACAGCCTCCCCGGCTCGCACAACTTCGGCGTGAACTCCGAACTCTGGTCGGCGGGTGCCGAGGCGATCGGCGGGATCTTCGACACGACCGCGACGAACGAGACGCCCTACCACTGGCCGCTGCTCTCGTTCGGCGGGAACCCCTACGGCGGATGTGGCACCAGCGGGTTCTCGAATCGTTGGGCTGGCTCGAACTATCAGGGACGTACGTCGTTCATGGCCTATCTCGCCTACCAGTTCCTCAACGCTGACACGGGGCGAACGCTGAGTGGGATGCGAGACGACCTCATGTATCGATGGCGTCGCGCTCAGGACAACTCGCTCACCGGCTTGGCGGCCTACCTGTCCGACGACAGCTGTGCCACGTGCGCCGGCAAGGACTACTTCCGCAAGACCAACGGCGTGCTCTCCAACCGGGTCCGGCTCGGGGTGCTGCACCACAACTGGCGCGTCGCCAACTTCGTCAACAACTTCGCGCTCGCGGAAAGCCAGTACGGCTATCCCTCCTGGAGCGGGTTCTCGCCCGCTCGCAACCAGCGAGCGTGGCAGGTCTTCGATGGGTGCGACCAATCGGACATCGTGGCGATACCGCCTGCGATCGACTTGTCGCTCGCGCAGGTCGCCCGAGAGACGACGCTTGCGGGCGTGAGGAGCTTCCGCGGGGCTGAGATGCCGCTCGCCGTGGCGCAGTTCGCCGCGAACTATTGGGTGATTCGCGCCGGGAGCGACCTGATGTCGGCTTCGAGGACGCTCGTCGTGCGAGTCACGCCGACCGCGTGCTTCTGGTGCGATCGGAACACTCCATACAATGTGGACAAGGACGCCGAAGTATTCGCGAACCTCGTCGCGTACAGCCGGGCGGATTCCGGTGGCATGGAGCCGGACCTCTGGCGATTCCCGGCCTCCGCCATACTCGCGACAACCCTTGACAGTTCGGTGACCGACACGCTGGGGAGCCGGGCGATTACGCTCACCCTCCCGAACTTCGGAACCACGTACAAGTCCGCCCTCCTGACGATCAGCATGGGACCCGGCCCCCTGCTCACCGTGGACAATGGAGGGGTGATGCCGTACGTGGAGGCCTATCCGTATCGGCTGGACATTCGAGTGCTCCCTGCAGGAACCGCTCATTCTCCTGCGGCGGCTCTGAGCGAGCGCGCCGCCACGGCCGACCTCCATCCTGCCTGGTCATGGGATGGAAACGAGATCGCGTACTCCACGGTCGATTCGTCGATCTCGACGAAGCGGCGAATCTACCGGCGTACAATCGGCGGGTCGGGGCACTCTCTGGTGGCCGACGGGTTCGGCTCATTCGCACTCTATGGGCCTGACTGGTCGCCTCGTAGGGACCTGATCGCTTTCGAAGCCGAGATCGGGGGCGAGAGCGGCATCTGGCTCAAGTCGACGACCACCAACTCGAGCGCCTACCCCATCACCACTGTCGCGGGCCGCTGCATGATGCCGGCATTCCAGCCCGACGGACAGGGGCTCGCGTTCGTGCACGTCCCGACAGGGGATTCGATCGCCTATCTCCGATGGACGAGCATCACCGGTACGGGAGGGCGGGTCATCGACACGCTCGGAGTTATCGGGGACGTGGCCCCAAAGCCCCGGTGGAGCCCAGACGGGCTGAAGGTGATGATCAACGTGCCGGCGAAGGCCGACCAGGTCCACTATGCGTGGCGTTCGGGCAGCGAACTGGTCCCGGAGCCGAGCATGACCATGGCCGTGCGCGCCTTCGATTTCTCGCCGGGGACCGGGCGACTGCTGGTCTCGACGCAGTCACCGATTCCGAATCGCGCGGCGGAGAGCAGTCCCGGCAGTCCATTCTACTGTGCCCCGGCAAACACGGCGGAGCGGCTCGCACTCATTGACACCACCTCGGTGGGACGCGACACCTCGTACTGCGCCCAGGACCTGCGTTTCGCACAAGGACGGGCGGCTTGGTCGAAGAATGGGCAGTGGTTCGCATACGAGCAGAGGAATCGGTTGAGCGGCGAGGTCGACCTCTGGCACGCGCGTCACTCATACGACAGCGCGCCAGTGCTCGCCGCCATCGACGACAAGTCTGGCGAAACGGCCGAGCCCATCTCATTCGCCCTGAACGCGAGCGACGCTGATGGCGATGCCATCTCGTTCAGCCATTCATCGCTTCCGGCGGGTTCGGCCATCAACAACGGCACGTTCATCTGGTCGGAGCCTGCAGCGGGCACCCACTTCGCGATCTTCCGTGCCACCGATCCCAGCGGCGACGTGGACACGCGCGTCGTCAAGCTCACGGTCCAGCAGAGTACGCCTCCCTGTGAGCCGCTCTGTGGGGGCGGTGGTGAACATGACCCGCTCAGCCGACGCGGCGACGGTGCTCTCGCCATGCGCACGACGCAGCCGACGCTCGGCGAGCGGAACACATTCCTTGATGGGGCCACAAGCGGCGAGATGCGCCGCCAGATCGCCTCGCTGCCTGCCCTCACACCTATTCTCTCGGGTGCTGAGTACGCTGTGCGCCTGACGACTTCCGCCCGCGGCGGCGTGCTTCTTGATGAAGTCGCGCTTCTCGTCGTCGACCATGCGGAGAGTGTGCTCGTGGTAGCCGACAGTTCGGCGCTCTTCGCAGGAGTGCCTGATCATGCCACCGAGGTCCTCAGCCTGGTGGGCGATCGAAGGGGGGCACTGTTCGAGGAAGTGAGCGGCCAGCTACTGTCCGCAGGCGAGGGCATCGAGTTCCGCTGGCCGGCCAAGCTCCCCACGCGCGGCCTCGCGATCCGCCTCGAGCGCGCTGCCTCGAGGGTCGGGGCCGGTGTGCAAGTCCAGGTGCATGACGGGACGGCCTGGAGTACTGCGCGGATCATCCATCCGCGGGCGAAACTCGACACCTATGGAATCGGGGGCTTTGCTGGAGACCGAGTTCGGTTCATCACGGATCAGTGGACGCGGATTCACTCAGTGTCGCGACTGAGATGGGATGCGAGTGCTGGCCCGGCGACGGCAATCTCCATGCTCGCGCCATCGCAAGTGGACGGTGTCGAGACTCTCTCCACCCTGTCGGAGGAAGATGGCGAAGGGCTCCGGCTCTCGGTGGATGACCCGGCGGGCGCTCGGTTCTCCGCTCCCGAAACGCCCGAGGGCACTGTTCGAAGCTTTTTCCTCGCAGTCACGGGTAGCTATCAAGCAGGGATGAGCAACGCGAATGCAGGCCTTGCACGACTTGAGCCGGTGAATCTGCCCCGCGAATTCGCGCTCGGACCGGCGCTGCCCAATCCAAGCTCAGGGCACATCTCCTTCGCCGTGGACTTGCCTCGTGAGGCGCAGTTGCGCCTCGAGATCCTGGATGCCCAGGGCCGACTGGTCCGAGTCCTTGCAGACGAGTCGAGACAGGCGGGCCGGTATCGGCTGCAGTGGGACGGCCGCTCGAACGCCGGACGGAAAGCCTCGACCGGGATCTACTACGCCCGTCTGCGCGCTCCGGGCTTCGTGACCAGCCGCTCGGTCGTGCTGATTCCCTAAGCGCCATCAACCTGACGACAGACGCCGCCTGCGGAGAAGAAGCTGCAGGCGGCGTCCGTCGCTCCCCGCCGCCTCAGCCGCCCAGCAGGCCCTTCTTGAGATCCTCGGTCGGCGGCTTGGGGCCCAGCCAGATGGCGAACACGAGGTTCGCGAACGCGCGGTCGCCGATGATCCGCACCGGCTTGCCGTCGATCGAGATCGCCAGCCCGCCCTCGGCGGCGTCGGCGAACTGGATGACCTGGCCCTTCTTGTGGTCGCCGAAGCTCGCGACGAACTCGCCCATGTGCTTCTCGTGCGCGGCGACCCTGTCGCCGCCGTTCTTCTCGATGCCCTCCTTGAACCCGCTCGTCAGGCGGCCCTTGTCCACGTCGCGCACCAGCTCGATGCGGATCGCGCGCGGCGCGGCGCTGGCCAGGACGGCGTTCGCGTCGCGCGTCTTCGCCGCGACGTAGAGCCCCGCGACGTACACCTTGACGATGAGGATCTTGCGCAGGCCCATGCCGTTCAGCACCAGCTCCTGTCCGGCGACGGGCAGCTTGTCGGGCATCTTGACGCCCGAGAGCTCGCCGGCCGTGGCAGCGGACGAGAGGGCCAGCATCAGGAAAAGGGCCATCGACGTGCGGAGGAGAGGGCGCATGAGCGGGAACCTCCTGTGCGAACTGGGAGCCAGCGTGATTGCCGAGGGCAGCCGTCCGGAAGCGTAGTCGGTTCGCACGGCCGGGTCACCCCGCCGCGGGGTCACCAGCCGAGGACGTGCGCGAAGATGAGCGGCGCCACGATCGTGGCGTCGGACTCGATGATGAACTTGGGCGTCTCGGCCCCGAGCTTGCCCCACGTGATCTTCTCGTTGGGCACGGCGCCCGAGTACGAGCCGTAGCTCGTCGTCGAGTCCGAGATCTGGCAGAAGTAGCCCCACAGCGGCACCTCGGTGCGGCCCAGGTCCTGGTGCAGCATGGGCACCACGCAGATCGGGAAGTCGCCGGCGATGCCGCCGCCGATCTGGAAGAAGCCGATCTTGCGGTCGGTCCTGGCCGTCGCCTCGTACCACGAGGCGAGCTCGATCATGTACTCGATGCCGGTACGCACGGTGTGCACGTCCTTGACGTCGCCGGCGATGACGTGGCCCGCGAAGATGTTGCCGAGCGTCGAATCCTCCCAGCCGGGCACGATCATGGGCAGGTTCTTCTCGGCCGCGGCGAGCAGCCAGGAGTCCTTGGGATCCGAGTCGTAGAACTCCTTCAGCGCGCCGCTCAGCAGGATCCGGTACATGAACTCGTGCGGGAAGCGCGGCGTCTTCGCCTGGTCGGCGGCCACCCACTCCTTGAGTACGGCCTTCTCGATGCGGCGGATCGCCTCGTGTTCGGGGATGCAGGTGTCGGTGACGCGGTTGAGGTGGCGCTCGAGCAGCGCCTCTTCGTCCTTCGCCGTCAGCTCGCGGTAGTTCGGGATGCGCTGGTAGTGCGAGTGCGCCACGAGGTGGAACACGTCCTCCTCGAGATTGGCGCCGGTGCAGCACACCGCGTGCACCTTGTCCTGGCGGATCATCTCGGCGAGCGAGCGGCCGAGCTCGCCGGTGCTCATCGCGCCGGCGAGCGTGACCAGCATGGGCGAACCGCCGTCCACATGCGCGCGGTAGGCGCGGGCGGCGTCCATGAGAGCCGCGGCGTTGAAGTGCCGGAAGTGCCGCTCCATGAACGTGGAGATCGGGCCGGTGGTGGGCATGGCAGGTCCTCGCGCCGTCAGGGGGCGGCACCGCGGCCGGGACGAACGACCACACCGCGGGCGGACGCTCTACGGTGCGCTCTGGGGCACCGCCATCGACGCGTCGGGTGGCTCGGGAGTGGGGGGAGACTAGGAGGCCACCTCGCTCACGGCAAGCTCCGCGGGCGCTCGCGATGCGGGCCGGGAACCTCCGGCATGCGGAAGGTTCGGAGCGCTCCGATCTCGCAGGCGGCGCGCGCGCGGCCCCGCCGGTGCGCGGGCTTGCCGCGCTCGTCCGCGATGCGTCGCCCGGATGCGCCCGGCTCTCTAACGTCCGCCCGTTACCGCCCGGCAGGCGCATCCCCGCGCTCCGGCGCGGGCGACCCACCCCGCCGCTCCACCCGATGTGGAGCCGCCCAGGAGCCCCCGCACATGTCCGTTCGCCGTTCCCTGCGCCACCTGCTCTTCGCGGCCGTCGCCGCGGGCTTCGTGCTCTCCGCTCCGGCGGCGGTCGCGAAGGACAAGAAGAACGACAAGGGCAAGGACGCGCCCGCCGCGGCCGCGCCCGAGAAGCCGTTCACGGATTGGAAGAAGGCCACCAAGGACGCCGAGAAGAAGAGCGGCTTCCTGACGCTGTGGCGCAAGCGCGACGTGCTCTACGCCGAACTGGCCAAGGACGACTTCGAGAAGCCGTTCCTCTACGTGACCAGCCTGTCACGCGGCATCGGCTCCAACTTCGTGCTCGGCGGCCTGCCGAACGAGGACCGCCTGCTCCAGTGGGAGCGGCATGGCGACCGCGTGATGCTGGTGCAGCTCAATCCCTCGTTCCCGCGCAACCCGGGCCAGCCGATCGACCTCGCGCGCGACCTGTCGATTCCCAACTCGATCCTCGCCAGCTTCAAGATCGAGAGCGAGCACGACTCGTCCAAGGCCGTGCTGGTGGATCTCGCCTCGCTCGTCGTGTCCGATGCCCCCGACATGGCGGAGCGGCTGAAGAACTCATTCAACAACGTGTCGGTGCGCTTCGACAAGGATCGCTCCGCGCTCGGCAGCGTCAAGACCTTCCCCGACAACACCGAGATCGAGGCGACGCTCACCTACTCGCCGAACGACCGTTCCAAGCTCGACCTCGAGGCCGTGCCCGACGACCGCTTCATCGTCATCGGCATGCACTACTCGTTCTCGCGTCTCCCGGTCGTGCCGATGCAGCCGCGCTGGGCCGACAACCGCGTCGGCTACTTCCTCGAGGCCTACAAGGACTTCGCGCGCGACGACAAGGAGAACTTCTGGCTCCGCTACGTGAATCGCTGGCGTCTCGAGAAGAAGGACCCCGCCGCCGCGGTGAGCGAACCGGTCAAGCCGATCGTGTACTACATCGACAAGACCGTGCCCGAGAAGTTCCGCCCGTGGATCAAGGAGGGCATCGAGAAGTGGCAGATCGCGTACGAGGCGGCGGGCTTCAAGAACGCCATCATCGCCAAGGACGCGCCCACCGACGATCCCGACTGGGATGCCGAGGACGTGCGCTACAGCACCATCCGCTGGATCACCTCGACGCAGCCCGCCTTCGGCGCCATCGGGCCCTCGCGTGTGGACCCGCGCACCGGTGAGATCTTCGACTCGGACATCCTGTTCGAGGCGTCCATGCTGCAGAACTACGCCAACGCCTA
>CAZMQP010000036.1:0-2696 GCA_964568385.1 uncultured bacterium | reverse complement strand
CGAGGACATCGCCAAGAGCACGCTGCCGCAGTTCGCGCTCGAGAACCTGCCGCCCGGCTTCACGCTCGACCAGCTCTGCATGTCGGGCCAGGCGCTCGCGGACGCCGGTGCGATGCAGCACATGTCCATGCTCATGGGCGGCCTGCTCGCGCCCGGCAGCCCGGTCCCCGACGAGTTCATGCGGCCGGCGACCGTGTGGGTGACCATGCACGAGGTCGGGCACGCGCTCGGCCTGCGCCACAACTTCCGCTCCAGCACCTCGACGCCGCGCGCGCATCTGCACGATCCGGCGTGGACCGAGAAGCACGGGCTCTACTCCTCGGTGATGGAGTACCCGACGCCCAACATCGAGCCGACCCACACCAAGCAGGGCCAGTACTACACGACGACGCCCGGCACCTACGACGTGTGGGCGATCCGCTACGGCTACACGCCGAGCGGGGCCGCGACGCCCGAGGCGGACTACGCGTTCGCGCGCAGGATCGCCGACGAGTCGCTCAAGCCGGGTCACGAGTACTCGACCGACGAGGACACGTATCCGGCGTTCGCCCCCGATCCGCGCACCAACATCTACGACCTCGGCGACGACCCGCTGGCCCACGCGCGGGAGCGCACGGCCTACGTGTCGGCCCTGTGGCGCAATCCCCGCTTCGAGTCGCGCATCGTCGGGGACTCGGGCGACCTGCAGGCGCTCCGCCGCGCCATGGACACCGCTCTCGGCGAGTACGGCCGCGCGGCGGGCATGGCGGTCAAGTACCTGGGCGGCTCGTATGTGTCGCGCGTCGAGCGCGGGCAGCCGCTCGAGGTGGATCCGGTGGTGCCGGTCCCGGCGGCCAAGCAGCGCGAGGCGCTCGAGTTCCTGAGTGCCGCCGTGTGGGCCGCGAACGCGATGAGCGCGCCGCCCGCCCTGCTGCAGCGGCTGGCCCCCAACCGCTGGTCGCACTGGGGCATGGGCGCGGGCACGTTCGCCGAGCGTCCGGACTACGCGTGGACCGATCGCGTGCTCGCCGTGCAGACCACCATGCTCGCGGCGGTCACGCAGCCGGCGCTGCTCGCCCGCATGAAGGAGGCGGAGACGCGGTCGTCGTCGCCCTACCGCATGTCGGAGCACTTCGACCGCCTGACGCGCGCCGTCTGGGGCGAGGTCGGCGGCGCATCGCCGGCGGCGTTCCAGGCGCTCGACGGGCCCAACACGCGGCGCGACCTGCAGCGCGCGTTCATCGACCGCATGGCCGGCTTCGTCGCCAGCCCGCCCGCGGGCACCCCGGACGACGCCCGTGCGCTCGCCCGTCTCGCGCTGTCGCGCGTGGACGCGCGCTGCGCACGCGTGCTCGCCTCGGGCGTCGCGCTGGGCGACCACACGCGGGCGCACCTGCTCGAGTCGCGCGCCCGGGTCAAGGCGGCGCTCGATGCGACGCGCAACATCGAGTCCGCCGGAGGAGCCGGCGGCGGGCCGGGCCGCGGTCTGCTGAACTGATGTCCCTTCACGTGTGATCGGCACGCGCCCCGGCTCCCCACGGGACCGGGGCGCGTGCGTGTCCAGGGAGGCTGCCCCCATGCCACGAGGATGGTTCGTGCTGGCTGCGGTGCTCGCGCTGGCCGCGGTGCTCGCGCTGGCCCCACCGGCCCGCGCCGAGGTGGTGGCGATCACACACGCCACGCTCATCGACATGACGCGCGCCGAGCCCCGGCCCGACCACACCGTGCTGGTCGAGGACGGCCGCATCCAGCGCGTGGGCCCGAGCACGACCCTGCGGCCGCCGGCGGGGGCGCGTGTGATCGACGCGGCCGGCCGGTGGCTGATGCCGGGCCTGTGGGACATGCATGTGCACCTGGCGAATCGAGACGAGACCGGGCTCGAGTGGGGGTTCATCCGGCCGATGCTGCTGGCGCACGGCATCGTCGGCGTGCGGGACATGGGCAGCGACCTCGCGCGCATCCGTTCGCTGCGCGACTCGATCGCGGCCTCGCCGTGGCCGGCGCCCGAGGTGGTGTCGCCGGGGCCGTTCGTGGACGGAGCGGGCGCCGAGGCCGGGCCCCTGTTCGTGCCGGTCGCGGGCGACAGCGCCGCGCGCGCCGCCGTCCGGCGGCTGCGTGACGAGGGCGCCGACTTCATCAAAATCCAGGCGGGGCTCTCGCGCGAGGCGCTGGCCGGCGTGAACGAGGAGTGCATCCGGCAGCGCATCCGTTTCGCAGGACATGTGCCCGAGGCGCTCACGGCGCTCGAGGTGTTGGAGGCGAACGGGCACAGCCTCGAGCACCTGTCCCCGGCGCTGCCCGGCGATGCCGGGGTGATGCGCGCATGCACCGGCCGCGAGGACTCGCTCATCGCGGCCCTCGCCGCGTTCGGTCGCGCGGCCGCCGATCCCGCGGCCGACCGCGCCGGGCTGCGGCGCCAGCAGGCGGCGCTGCAGGAGGCGCACATCGCCCGCTTCGATCCGGTTGCGGTGCGGGCTCTGGCGCGCGCGGTGCGCGCACGCGGCGCGGCTCTGTGCCCGACGCTCGTGTGGTCGGCCTCGTTCCGGCCGCTCGATGCCGGCGACAGCGGCGCCGTGCTGCCGATGGACCTGGTGCCGCGCCGCATCCGCGAGCGCGCCCTCGCCGGCCGCCGCCGCGCGCTCGCCGCCACGGGCGAGGCCGGATTCGACCTGAACCGCCGCATGGCCGCGCGCAGCGCCGAACTCGCCGTGGCGCTG
>CAZMQP010000035.1:3635-13621 GCA_964568385.1 uncultured bacterium | reverse complement strand
TACGTGCTGCGGCAGGACCCCGACATCATCCTCGTCGGCGAGATCCGCGACCTCGAGACCATGTCCACGGCGCTGATGGCGGCCGACACCGGCCACCTGGTCATGAGCACGCTGCACACCACCGACGTGGTGCAGAGCATCCAGCGCATCATCTCGTTCTACCCGCCGCACCAGCACGACGAGATCCGCATGTCGCTGGCCGCCAACCTGCGGGCGGTGGTCTCGCAGCGGCTCATCCCGCGCCGCGACGGCGCCGGCCGCGTGCCCTCGGTCGAGATCATGGTCAGCACCCCGACCGTGCGCGAGTACATCCTGGACCAGGACAAGATCCCCCAGCTGCGGACGCTCGTGGCCGAGGGCGTGACCCAGTACGGCATGCAGACCTTCGACCAGTCGGTGCTCGCCCTCCTGCGCGAGGGACTGATCACCGAGGAGGAGGCGCTGCGCAACTGCAACAACCCGAACGAGCTCAGCCTGAAGCTCAAGGGCATCTCCGCGACATCGGACCGCACCTGGCAGTCGGTGGAGTCGACGGGGGCCTCGGAGCCGGCAGCGGCTCCGGCGGCCCCCGGAGCCTCGGCCGGAGGCGAGGCGCGGCCGGACTGGATGTCCTGACGAGCGACGGACGACCCGGCGCCCGCCGGGACCTCCCGCTGAGCGGAACCCGAAGGCCCCCCAGCCGCCCATGTTCCGCAAAGTCCTCATCGCGAATCGCGGCGAGATCGCGCTGCGCGTGATCCGCGCCTGCCGTGAGCTGGACATCGCCACCGTGGCGGTGTTCAGCGAAGCCGACCGTGACAGCCTGCACGTCCGTCTCGCCGACGAGTCGGTGTGCATCGGCCCGCCGGCGCCCGCCCAGTCGTACAACTACCTCGCCCGCCTGATCTCGGCCGCCGAGGTCACCGGCGCCGACGCGGTGCACCCCGGCTACGGCTTCCTGTCCGAGAACGCGCACTTCGTGGAGGTGTGCGAGTCCTGCGGCTTCACGTTCATCGGTCCGAGTCCCGAGATGATCCGCCGCATGGGCGACAAGTCCGAGGCCAAGCGCACCATGAAGGCGGCCGGGCTGCCGCTGGTCCCGGGCAGCGAGGGCGAGATCAGCGACATCGAGGAGGCGGTCTCCATCGCCCGCGACATCGGATTCCCGGTCATCGTCAAGGCCTCGGCCGGCGGCGGCGGGCGCGGCATGCGCATCGCGTGGGACGAGCGCCAGCTGCGGGCCGGCTTCGGCATCGCGCAGGCGGAGGCGGGCGCGGCGTTCAACAACAACGCCGTCTACCTCGAGAAGTACATCGTCAAGCCGCGCCACATCGAGTTCCAGCTGTTCGGCGACGGCCACGGCAACGTGGTGCACCTCGGCGAGCGCGAGTGCTCGGTGCAGCGCAACCACCAGAAGCTGATCGAGGAGGCCGTGAGCTCGTGCCTGAGCGCCGAACAGCGCGCCGAGATGGGCGCGATCGCCGCCCGCGGCGCCGCGTCGATCGGCTACCGCAACGCCGGCACCATGGAGTTCCTCTACGACCAGGATGGCCGTTTCTACTTCATGGAGATGAACACCCGCATCCAGGTGGAGCACCCGGTCACCGAGGAGGTCACGGGCATCGACCTGGTGAAGGAGCAGATCCGCGTCGCCGCCGGCGAGCCGATGAGCTTCCGGCAGGAGGACATCGCGTTCACCGGCCACGCCATCGAGTGCCGGATCAACGCCGAGGACCACGAGCACGGCTTCCGCCCGAGCCCCGGCCAGGTCACCTACTGGTACAAGCCCGGCGGCCCCGGCATCCGCGTGGACAGCCACGTCTATGCCGGCTACCGCATCCCGCCCTACTACGACTCCATGATCGGCAAGCTCATCGCCGTGGGGAAGACGCGCGCCGAGGCGCTGCGGCGCATGGAGATCGCGCTCGACGAGATGATCGTCGAGGGGATCAAGACCACCATCCCGTTCCACCGCATGGCGGTCAGCCACCCGCGCTTCCGCTCCGGCGACATCGACACGCGCTTCGTCGAGGATCTGTTCAAGGAGCGGGAGGCCGCGGCCACCCCGTGAGCCGCGGGGTGGTCCGCCTCGAGCGGACCCCGCCGGGCGCCGGCGACGGGGTTCCGCCGCCCGCGGGCGGCGCCGGCATCGCGGTGGACGTGCTGCGCGCCACCTCGACGCTCGCCCGCGCGCGCGCGCACGGCGCCGGGCGCATCGTGCCCTTCGCCCGCACCGACGAGGCCGCCGCGTTCCGCGACGCCACGACGGGGGCGCTCGCGTGCGGCGAGCGCGAGGGCCGCCGGCTGCCGGGGTTCGATCTCGGGAACTCCCCGTTCGAGTACACGCGCGAGCGCGTCGAGGGCCGGACGCTGGCGTTCGCCTCGACCAACGGCTCGCGCGCGCTGCTGGCGCTGGCGGGGACCGACCCGGTCTGGCTGGGGGCGTTCGTGTGCGCCTCGGCCGTGGCGCGGGCCTGCGCGGGGGCGGCGCACGTGCGGATCGTGTGTGCGGGCGAGCGCGGGCAGCCCTCGCCCGAGGACGACGCCTGCGGCGGCTGGATCGTCGCGCGCCTGCTCGATGCCGGCTTCGAGGCCGGGGACGGGCTGACGCGCGATCTGGCGGCGGCCGCCCCGGCGGATGCCGCCGCCGTGCGCGAACGGGTCGAGCGCTCGCCGCACGGGCGCGTGCTCACGGCGATGGGCGCGGCCTACGCGCGCGACGTCGAGTGGTGCGCAACGCTCGACGCGATGGCGGAGGCGTGGCGGGCCTGAGCCGCGCGGCGCGCGGGCGTCAGTGCCGCTGCGCCCGCCACATCATGATGAGCCCGATGGTCCCGAACACGAGGTCGCCCATCCACGCGGCGAGCATGGGCGGCAGCAGACCGCTGTGCCCGAACGCCTTCCCGGCCTGCAGGAAGCCGTAGTAGAGGAAGGCGATGCCCACCGAGAGGCCGAAGCCGAGCGCGGCGCTCTGCATGCGCAGGCGCGTGGCGAGCGCGCCGCCGATCAGCACGACCACGAAGCACACGATCGGGAAGGCGAGCTTGAGGTGCAGGTCCACCACGTAGTTCGACACGCGGGCGCCGCTGGTGCGGAGCCGGGTGACGTAGTCGCGCAGTTCGAGCACGTTCATCTCGTCGGGGCTGCGGGACTCCTTGGCGAAGTCCGCCGGCCGCTCGGCGAGCCCCTGGACGCCGAGGCGCTGGAAGGGCGTGGCGGTCTCGCGGCCGTCGGCGTCGAACGTGCGCGTGAACCCCGAGGCGAACACCCACCGCTCGCCGTCCCAGGTCGCCTCGCTGGCGTCGATGCGGCGCAGCAGCTCGCCGCGCTCGAACTCCTGCAGCGACACCTCGTGCATGCGCTGCTCGCGGACGAGATAGAGCCGCATGTACCAGATCCGGCCGCCGGCGCCGAGGTAGGTGACGTCGGCGCGCTCGAAGTCGGAGGACCGCTGGATGCGCTGGATGCGCTCCTGCAGGATCTGGTTGCGCGTCCGTGTGGCGCCCGGCACCACCAGCTCGCTGAGCGCGAACGACACCAGCACGCAGGCCACCGCGACGAGGAACACCGGCATGAGCAGCCGCACGATGCTGATGCCCGAGGCGCGGAGCGCGGTGAGCTCGCCGAACTTGTTGAGCTGGCCCAGCGACAGGAAGGTCGCGAGCAGCAGCGCCACCGGCAGCACCTTGACCACGACGTCGGGGGCCAGGTTGACGTAGTAGGAGAGCACGAGGGAGGCCGGCGCCTTGTGGTCGAGGAAGATGTCCATCTTCTCGAACACGTCCACAACGATGAAGATGACGATGAACCCCAGCAGGCCGAGCGTGAGATAGCCGAGGAACTCCCTCAGGAGATAGCGGTCATGCAGCCTCACGCGGCCGCCTCGGAGTTCGGTTCGCGCTCGATGGGCCGCCGCGGCGTGGGCTGGCGGCGTCGCGGCCCGTGCCAGGGCAGGTGGATCTCGCAGGCGCGGGCCGTGAGCTCGATCCCGAGCGCCCCGAGCACCAGGTTCGCCAGCCACATGGACAGCCATGCCGGCAGCAGCAGGCGGGTGGCGAGCTGCTCGCCCACGACCAGGCACAGGTAGTAGAAGAGGAAGAACCCGATCGAGGCGAAGGCGATCGCCGGCCCGCCGCGCCGCACGCGCATGCCGATGGGCGCGCCGATCAGCACGAACACGACGCAGGCCGCCGGGAGCGCGAACTTCTTGTGGATCTCGACCGACAGGCCGGCGATGCGGCGCCGCAGCGCGTCACGCTCGAGCCGCCACAGGTCGCCGTCCATGCGCACACTCGGGTGCCGCGCCAGCAGTTCGGTGAGCGCGTCGCGGCGCGCCAGCAGCCCGTTCGCCAGCATCGACAGGCGCTGGCCGAGCGGGGCCCGCTCGGGAGAGAGCGCCTCGAGCGCATCGGCGGGCACGCCCGCCATCTGGAAGCGGTTGCGCTTGAGTTCGAGCGACCGCGTGTACTGGTCCAGCACCTCGCGGCGCTCGTCGAGCAGCGTGCGGGCGCTCTTCTCGCGGTCGCCGCGCGACCGCCGCACCGTGCGTTCCAGCATGCCGCCGGCATCGCGGATGAAGATGGTGTGCTGCTTGAACACGAGGCGGTGGTAGCGCCGGGCGCCGCCGGCCTCCTTGGGCACCTCGTGGATCTCGCCATTGCTCAGCTCGAGCACCGCCGTGCGCCCGTCCCGCGTGTACGACAGGAAGCCGCGTTCGGCGAGGATGGTGGTGGGCTGGCCGCCCGGCGTGAGCTGGTACAGGGTGACGCCCCGCAGTTCGTTGGTCTGGCCGTTGACCGAGCGCACCAGCAGGTTGTAACCGGGGAAGTCCTCGATGAACACGCCCTCCTGCAGCTTCACCGTGGGGCGCATGCGGCCGATGTCGATGAGCAGGTTGGCGTAGGCGTGGTTCATGTCGGGATAGACGCGGTTGTTGAACAGCGTCAGCGCCACCGCCAGCGCCACGGCGGCCAGCAGCGGCGGCGCCAGGCTCGAGGCCAGGTGGATGCCGCTGGCCCGCATCGCGGTGATCTCGTTGTCCTGCGACATGCGGCCGAAGGCCATGAGGGTGGCGATCAGGACCGCGCACGGGACCGCCAGCGCGACGATGAAGCCCAGCGCCAGGCCGAACAACTGCAGCACCGCCACGGGCGGGACGCCCTGGTTGATGAGCAGGTTCAGATGGTCGAACACCACGTCCATCATGAGGATGAACGTCACCACCCCGAGACCCAGCAGGAAGGGAACCAGGTGCTGTCTCAGGATGTAGAGAGGGAGGATCCGCACGCCGGCAGCCTACCCCACTGACCGAGTCGGCCGCACGCCCCGGCCGGCTTCGCTTGTGCCGCTTCGGGGGACGTTGCTACCGTCGCGGGCCACCGCGCTTCCCGCTCGCGGGACCTGAATGCACGTTCTCCTCATTCCGCTTCTCGCCCTCCTCGCGCAGCTGTCGGGCCTGCCCAAGCTCCCCAGCCTCAAGGGGCGTCCCAAGCCAGTGCCGACCGCGGCCGACAGCCTGCCGACACCGTGGAAGCCGAGCGCCCTCCTCGCGCTCGAGAACCGGTTCGTCCAGGCGGCTTTGCCGCGCCTCGAATCCCGCCCGTTCGGCATCGGCCTCAGGCCCGGCATGGACCCGAGGCGGCTGCGGCGGACCATCGACCCGGCCTCGGGCCTGATGCTGAGCTCGGTCGAGGTGGGCGAGGTGCAGCTCGGCGGCGGGGTGCGGGTGCCGCTGTCGCGATTCGCGAGCGACGCCATGCCCGGCCTGTTCCGCGAGCGCTGGATGGAACGCAACCGGCGGGACCTCAACACGCTCGGGCAGTCGCAGGCGGTGCAGCGCACCGGTCTGTCGCTGCCGATCCCGGTCAAGCTGCCGAGCCGGGTACAGAGCATCCTCGGGCCGGGCGGACCGGCGCTCAACGTCTCGGGCTCCGAGAGCATCCGCCTGTCGGGCACCAGCAACTGGACCAACCAGCAGACGGGCCTGCTCGGCCAGCGGCAGTCGCTGTTCCCGTCGCTCGACATGCAGCAGGACCTCGACATCCGGCTCGAGGGCCAGCTCTCCGACCGCATCAAGGTCAACCTGCTGCAGAACTCGGCCAACCAGATCCCGCTCGCCAACCGCATCGCCATCAACTACCGCGGCGACGAGGACGACCTCGTGCAGTCCCTGGACCTCGGCAACACCAGCCTGTCGCTGCCCGGCACCCAGTACGTGTCGTACAGCGGCAAGAACGAGGGCCTGTTCGGCATCAAGCTCGCCTCGCGCGTCGGCCCGCTCGACCTGACGGTGCTGGCGAGCAAGCAGGAGGGCCGCTCGGAGCGCTCGTCGTATTCGGGCGGCGCCTCGAAGATCACGCGCGAGTACCCCGACTACGACTACATCAAGGGCCAGTACTTCCTGTTCTACGACCCCAACGACGGCGTGATCTACGACATCGACGACGCCACCGTCTCGGTCTACCTCGACGACGGCAACTCCGGCAACGACATCAACGTGCTGCGAGGCAAGGCGCAGGTGGATCCCGACGGCGCCTTCGGGCTGCCGGTGCCGTCGCCGGCCGACACCGCGGTGTTCGGCAATTTCGACCTGCTGCGTCCGGGCGCCGACCAGCAGTACGAGATCCTCGACAACATCTACCCATTCACCACGTACACCCTGAAGGTGCTGCGCCTGCGGCAGCCGATCCAGCCCACGAGCAACCAGGTGCTGGCGGTGCGCTACCGCGCCACTCCGATCGACCCGCAGACGGGCGCCGCGAGCGGGCCCACGATCGCGGTCGGCGGCCGGCTGATCACGTCGGCCGGCCCCGACTCCGGCGCCACCACGCTCAAGCTGCTGCGGCCGCCGCGCACGCTGCAGCCGATCGGCGCGGGCGACCTGTTCGACACCACGGGGGTGTTCCACCGCACGCGCGAACTCGAGCTCAAGAACTTCTACAACCTCGACGGCTTCGGCATCGACCCCAAGACCTTCCAGCTCGCGATCCGCCGGCTGCAGGGCGATCCGCCGGTGACGACCGTGCCGCTCGGCAATGGCACGGAGGTGCCGTACATCGAGGTGCTCGGGCTCGACAACCGCGACGAGACCAGCGGCCAGTCGCTGCCCGGTCACGACGGCCTGGTGGACGGCACCGCACCGAACTCGCGCCAGCGGGCGTTCGTGGACTACCGCAATGGCGTGCTGTTCTTCCCCGAGCCGCGGCCGTTCGCGCCGCGCCTGCAGGGGCCCGGCGCCAAGCCGTTCGACCAGGTCATCGACGCCAACCTCGACCGCCGGGTCAAGCTCACCGGCCCTCCGGACTCCGCCAACGGCATCAATCGCGCCATCTACGAGAAGGGCATCCTGCGCTCCACCGACGCCACCTACTACATCATGGCCGAGTTCGCGGCCTCACGCGGCGGCGGCGACATCACGCTCGGCCGCAGCAACCTGCTCGAGGGCTCCGAGGCGGTCGTCGTCAACGGCGAGCGCTGGGTGCGCGATCGCGACTACACGATCGATTACGACCTCGGCCGCGTCACGCTCCGGCGCCAGCTCGGCGCCACCGACCAGCTCAACATCGACTACGCGTTCGCGCCGCTGTTCCAGCAGGCCGGGCGCACGCTGGTCGGCAGCGCCTTCCGGCTCGAGGGCCGCGAGCGGAACCTGGGCGGCGCCTTCCTCTACGAGAGCAAGGGCGCGCAGGACCTGCGCCCGCGGCTCGGCGAGGAGCCCTCGCGCACGCTCATCACCGACCTCAACAGCGAGTGGCGTTTCAAGCCGGGCTTCCTGACGCGCCTGGCCGACCGGCTGCCCGGCGTGCGCACCACCACGCCCTCGGAGTTCAACGTGCAGGCCGAGGTGGGCGCCTCGTTCCCCAACCCGAACACGCGCAACGAGGTGTACATCGACGACATGGAGGGCGTGCGGGACGCCGTGTCGCTGTCGCTGACGCCCGAGCGCTGGCGCCTGTCGAGCGTGCCGCCCGTGCCGGTCCTGGTGCAGCAGGGGCGGGCGGTCATCAGCGAGCCCATCACCTCGAGGGACGGCAAGAGCAAGGCCGAGCTCCAGTGGTACGTGCCGCTCAACGTGGTCAAGGAGCGCGACCTCAAGCCGACCTTGGAGGACGCGCAGGGCGCGCAGAACCCGCGCCAGGTGCTGGCCATCACGGTGCCGCGCAAGCCGCGGACGCGGCCGCAGACCGACACCCTGTGGGCCGGACTCACCTACCCGCTCGACCAGGTCGGCCTCGACCTGTCGCGCTCGCAGTTCATCGAGCTGTGGGTCAACGACCTCAACGACCATCACGACCCCTCGGCCCCCTCGCCCCGCATCCGCGGCGACCGGGTGCGGCTGCACGTGGACCTCGGCGAGGTGAGCGAGGACCAGATGCGGGCGCCGAACCGGCCGCCCAACGGCAAGCTCGACTCCGAGGACCGGCCGCCGCGCGACAACCAGCTCGTCGTGGCCGGCTCGGTCAACGAGGACACCGGCCTCGACAACCTGCTGTCGGCGGCCGAGAGCCGCGCCGACCTGGCGGACCTCAGCACCGTGGACCTGGGCGGCCGCAACGACCCCGAGGGCGACGACTTCAGCAACATCGACCAGTCGTTCCGCGAGATCGACCCGCGCCGCTACCGCGGCACGAACGGCACCGAGGGCAACAAGACCGTGTATCCGGTGCCCGACACCGAGGACCTGAATCTCAACGAGAGGCTCGATGTGCAGGAGAGCTTCTACCGCTACACGATCGACCTCGGGGCGGGCGCGAGCCCGTATCTGATCACCGACGTGCGCGCCGAGTTCCCGTCGCAGGTGACCGACGTGCAGAACGGCTGGCGCCGCTACCGCATCCCCATCGCCGACAGCCTGCGCGTGCAGTTCGGGGCGCCCGACCTCACCATCGCGCGCCACGTCCGCGTGTGGTTCGACGGCTTGCAGAAGAGCGACTCCACCGCAGCCGCCGTGCGGGCGCCGCTGCTCATGCTCGGCGGGCTCGAGATCGTCGGCAGCCGCTGGCAGACGACGCCGCTCAGCACGCAGCAGGAGCAGGGCCTCAAGACCACGCTGACGCTGAACGCCGTCAACACCATCGACAATGCGGGCTCCTACGTGGCGCCGTTCGACCCGGGCGAGACGCGCAGCGGCAGCCAGGCGCTGACCCGGCGCGAACAGAGCATGGCGCTCGAGTTCACCGCCTTCGGCGCCGACGACACGCTGGAGGCGTACCGCACGTTCTCGCTGCCCGAGGACTACAGCCGCTACGGCGTGCTCAACTGGTACGCGGCCGGCTTCGACATCAGCGGCTACACGGGGCCCTCGGGGCCCGACTCGCTGCTGTACTACTTCGTGCGCTTCGCCGGGGACGAGCGCGGCAGCGACTACTACGAGGTCAAGCGGCGCGTGCCGGCGAACTCCCGGCCGCTGGCGATCGGATGGGAGGAGGTGAGGGCGGCGCTCACCGACCTGTCCAACTTCAAGCTCGCGCCCGACTTCCCGGTCTCGGGCAACGTGCTCTACCGGGCCGCGCTCGGCGCCAACGGGGACTCGGTCGTCATCCGCGGACGGCCGTCCTTCACGCGATTGCGGCGCATCTCGTTCGGGCTCATCAACCAGAACCCCGACCCCGGCGACGGCTCGGGGCGCCGCTACGACCGCGGCCAGCTGTGGTTCAACGAACTGCGCGCCACGGAGGTGGCGCGCGACGTCGGGCTGGCCAACCGCCTTGGCGTGCAGGGCCGCGTCGCCAACCTGCTCGACTACAACCTGACCTGGAACCAGCGCGGCGCCGACTTCCTGAGCGTCGGCGAGACGCGCGGCTCCGGCAATCTGACCCAGCAGCTCGCGTTCACCTCCCGGTTCGACACGCACCGCTTCTTCGAGGGCACCGGCATCACGCTGCCGGTGAGCCTGGTCTACAACGACAACGCCTCGCGGCCGCGCTTCACGGCCGGCGACGACGTCGTGCGCACCGGCGCGCAGCAGGCCGAGAGCGAGCGCCGCACGATCTCGCGCTCGATGTCCA
>CAZMQP010000035.1:0-3625 GCA_964568385.1 uncultured bacterium | reverse complement strand
GGCGGACTCACCGCCAATCTCAGCCGGTCGCTGACCGACAACCGCTCGCCGCAGTCGCTCGGCCGCTCCGAGGTGGTCAACGGCGGCCTCAACTGGTCGGTGGCGCCGCGCAATCTGCTGCGGCTGCCGGTCGGGATCGGCAAGACCCAGATCTTCCCGCTGCCCGAGCGCGTGTACTGGAGCTACGCCGTGAACAAGTCCACGAGCGAGACGTTCACCCGCGCGACCGACGGCTCGGGCGCGCTGCTGCCCACGAACCGCACCAGCGGCCGGGCGGCCGGCCTCGACTTCGGGGCCGACACGCGGCCGTTCGACTTCATCAGCCACCGCATCGAGGGCCGCCGCAACCTGTCGCTGAACCTGCCCGGCCGCGCCAACGACAAGGTCGCCGGCCTCAACCTGGGCCTGCTGGTGTCGTGGCGCCAGAGCCTCAACGGCCGGCTCACGCTCAACCGGGGCCCGTTCCTGCGGCCGACGATGTCGTGGAGCTCGTTCTACAACGAGAACCGCGACGTGCTCTCGACCGACCTCGGCACGCGCGCGATCGGCAACGGACAGAACGCCACGCTCAGCATGGAGCTGCCGTTCCAGACGTCGTTCACGCTGCCGAACGCGCCCCCGCCGGTCCAGGCGCCGGGGGACAGCGCAGCGCCCAAGCGGTTCCGCCGCATCGTGCGCTGGCAGGACGTGGTCGCCCGCATCGGCAACGTGTCCACCGACCTCTCGGTGAACCGCAGCAGTTCGTACTCGCGCGTGCGCGGCCATGCCAACCCGCTCTACATGCTCGGCCTCGCCGAGAACCCGGGATTCGAGGACTCCTCGCGGATCGTGCGCGAGTTCGGCAACAACGCGAACACCGGCCTCGACTGGCGCGTGAACGCGCGCACGCGCATCCCGATGGCGTGGAACTCGGCGATCGCGGCGCGCGTCAGCTACGGCGACCGCACCAGCGCCCAGAACTCCGTGCTCGGCCGCGACCGCGACTGGCGCTTCCCCGACTTCGAACTGGACTACGGCCGCCTGGCGCAGGTGGTGGGGCTGTCGCGGTTCCTGCAGAACCCGGCGATCCGCACCGCCTACGCCCGTTCGCACACGGTGAACTACCAGAACAGCCGCGACGTGGCGCGCCGGACGTCGGTGCGCCACGACTTCCGGCCGCTGCTGTCCCTGCGCGGGCGCTTCAAGAACGGCACCGACGCCGACTTCAAGCTGGAGCGCAGTTCCACGCGGAGCGAGGAGCGCTTCCCCGGCAACTCGCGGCAGACCGACTCGAACACCGACGTCAGCTTCTCGCTGAGCCGCAGCTACTCGCAGGGGCAGAAGGTCAGCTTCCTCGGCAAGACGAGCACGGTGCGCAGCAACATCAACCTGCAGCTGGCGACCTCGCTGTCGCGCCGCCGCGCCGGGACGCTGCTGCTCGACACCGGCGGTGAGCTGAGCCCGATCGACGAGACGCGGCTGTCGGTCAACGGCAGCGGCTCCTATGGCTTCAGCAGCAACGTCACTGGCAATCTCGCGCTCGGCTTCTCCGAGAACCGCGACCAGACCAAGGGCATCATCCGCCGCAGCGTGCGCATCGAGCTGCGGGCCCAGTTCACGTTCTGACCCGAGGAGGCCCCCGTGTCCCGTTCGCGCGCGCTCACCTGGCTGTGGCTGCCGCTGGCCCTGTCGGCGGTGGGCTGCGAGCCGCCCCTCGCAGTGGACGGTGCGCGCATGCAGGCGCGCGTCGTCGAGCAGGTGGCGATGGGGCCGCGCATCTCGGGCACGGCGGGCAACGCCCGGGCGCAGGAGTGGATCGCCGCCCACCTCGAGCGCCTCGGCGGCACGGTCGAGCGGCAGTCGTTCGTGGACTCCACGCTCGGCCGCCCGCTGCCGCTGACCAACGTGATCGGCCGGTTCGGCCCCGAGGGCGGCCGGCGCATCCTGTTCTGCGCCCACTTCGACACGCGCCCCTTCGCCGACCAGGACCCCGACCCCGCCCGCCGGAACGACCCGGTGCCGGGGGCGAACGACGGTGCCAGCGGCGTCGCCGTGCTGCTCGAACTCGCCGAGTCCATGCACCAGCGGCCGCCGCGGGTGGGGGTGGACCTCGTGTTCTTCGACGGCGAGGACCTCGGACGCGCCGACCGCCCCGACGAGTTCTGCCTCGGCTCGCGCGGTTACGCCCGGCGCCTGCCGCCGAAGGGCGATCCGCGCCGGCCCGTGGCCGGCTTCCTGTTCGACCTGGTCGGCGACGCCGACCTCGACATCCGGATCGAGGGCAACTCGCAGCGCCGCGCCGCCAACCTCGTGGCGCTGGTGCTCGAGGGTGCCCGCGCCACCGGGGCGCGGTCGTTCCACGACGAGGTGGGCTACACGCTGGTGGATGACCACGTCCCGCTTCTGGACGCCGGCCTGCCGTGCGTGGACATCATCGACTTCGACTACCCGGCGTGGCACACGGTCTCCGACCTGCCGGACCGGACCTCGGCCGAGAGCCTGGCCGAGGTGGCCCGCGTGGGTGCCTGGATCCTCTACCGGAGCCCTCTGGCGAAGCCGTGAGGGGCTCCGCCGCTACCCCGCCATGTCTTCATCCGAGCCAAGTGCCGCAGTCGCTTGAGCGATTCCTCCCAGCCGGACGTATTCTCTCATTGTGCATCGACCGTGGTGAGGAGCACTCTCATAGGGCCGCGGGAACTCGTACCCGTGCGCGTTCCCGAGGAGGCACCCGCCATGGACCGTCAGCCCCCCCCCCCAGTCGAACCTGCGGCGACACTCCTCACGCCATACGTGGCTCGCGGCGGCGTTCGCGCTCATCATCAGCATGGCAGCTGGTGACGCGCTCGCGCAGGGACTGAACACCACCGGGGCCTGGTCCGACCTGTTCTTCTGGAATGGGGCGGTGGGCACCACGGGCGTGCAACGAGAGACCGCCATCCACGCCCTGATGCTGAGGGGCGGGCTCGACACCACGGTCGTTCTGCACCTCGCGAAGACAGGCGACCAGATCAGCAGCACGGACGTAGTCGCGTCCCCCCGAGTCCTGCTCATTCCGCCGAACACCGATTCGCCCGACTGGGACAACCTTCCGGACCTGCACTGCCCTGCGCCCGCCGGCCAGCCCAATCTGTTCTGCTGTGGTCACGCCCAGATGGCCGACGGCCGCGTGCTGTTCGTGGGCGGCACCTCCAAGGGCGTCTATGGTCACAAGGGCGTGCAGATCTTCGATCCCAAGCGCTATTCGACGCCCGAGGAGACGAGCGGCGGGCTCACCTACAAGTACGGCTGGGCGGTGATCGACATGATGAGACGCGAGAGGTGGTACCCCACGATCACACCGCTGCCCGACGGGCGGATGCTGGTGAGTTCGGGATTGCATCACTTCGAGATGGTGACGTTCGGCGGCATGTCGGGAACGAGCACGGCGGTCGAGAACCGCCCGCACATCGTGGAGCTCACCAAACAACCCAAATGGTCGCTGTACGGAAGCATCGGGAATCCGTTCTTCCGCACGCCGCCCGCCTCGCGGCAGGACCACACCATGGTCTATTGCGCCAGTGCGGCCATGCATGACCACGACCAGAGCGGCTTGGTCATGCTCTACGGCGGGCGCGATGCGGACGGAACCGTGCGCTCCGACTTCTGG
>CAZMQP010000034.1:10651-13963 GCA_964568385.1 uncultured bacterium | reverse complement strand
GGCCACCTCGGTGTCCGAGGAGCTGTCGCTCGCCGCGCGCGCGTTCCGGCTGAGTCCTTACGAGATCAAGCGCATCATCCTCAACGGCTTCAAGAGCGCCTTCATGCCGTATCCGCAGAAGGCGCGCATGATCCGCGACGTGCACCTCGAGATCGACCGCGTGTTCATGGACGCGTTCCCCTCCGAATACGACCTGCGCGGGTCGTACTGAGGGGGAGCGCCGTGCGGTCCGTGCTGGTCGTCCTGGCGCTGCTGGCGGCCGCCGCGCCCGCCGCGGCGCAGACGCCGCGCTACGTGGTGCGCCTGGCCGACGCCAACCGCGTCGGGCTGTCGCTCACCAACTACGGCTTCGTGGGCAACAACTTCACCTCGCGGGCGCCGTCGTTCGAGTTCCCGCTCGGCTCGGGCTACGAGCACATGGCGCGCGCCGGGCTGTGGATCGGGGCCATCGCGCTCGACGACGCGGGCGCCTTCACCGGCGTGTCGGCGGCGGTGGTGGACAACAGCCAGGGCTCGGGAGGGCCCAGCGAGACCGAGTACACGCCGGTCGGCGACGTCATCACCGAACGCTCGCAGCTCGCCAACAGCGACTTCTACTCGCCGGACGCGATCTCGGACCAGGACCTGATCGCCACCTTCACCGACCGGGTGCCGCGGGCGCCGTCGGGCTTCCAGGCCGAGCGCCACCGCCCGCTGCAGGTGGACGTGCGCCAGACCGCGCTCAGCTTCACGCTGCCGGCCGCGCAGGACTTCGTGGTGATGCGCTACACGGTGATCAATCGCGGCGCGCCGCTGCGGCAGGTCTGGCTCGGGCTCTACGCCCAGCTCGTCTCGGGGGACAAGAACGCCTACTCGACGTGGCCGCCCTCGAGCAGCGGCGGGCCGCGCTCCTGGTACTACAGCACGCTGTTCGACTTCGACAGCACGCGGGCCCTCTACCAGGAGCGCTTCTGCCTGTCGCTGCCCTATCCCGACGGCTGCCTGATCTCGTACGCCCCGCCGTGGGCGGGGGTGAAGCTGCTGCGCGCGAGCGGAGGCGACCCGGCGGTGCGGCGCACCAACTTCCGCTGGTGGTCGTACGCCCCGGGCGACGCGACGCGCGACGAGGACGTCGAGCGCTACGCGCTGATGGCGACGCCGATGGTGCAGCCGATCGCCGGCTGCGTTCCCGGATTCGGCGACTGCTCGCCGATCGCGCTCGTCTCGGTGGGCCCGTTCGATCCGGTGGCCGCCGGGGACAGCATCACCGTGGACTTCGCCTTCGTCGGTGGCGACGATCATGAGCGGCTGCTCGCCAACGCCGACTACGCGCAGTTCGCCGCCGACATCGACTACGAACTGCCCAGCGCGCCGCCCTCGCCGCGGCTGCACGTCGAGACCGGCCGCGGCCGGGTGGACCTGTGGTGGGACGACTCGCCCGAGGCGGTGAGCGACCCGACCAGCCCGGCGCCGGGCGGGCGCGACTTCGAGGGCTACCGCATCTACCTGGGCGAGGACCGGCTCGCCCCGCGGCTCGTGGCCCAGTACGACCTCGTGGACAGCACCGGCTTCAACACCGGCCTCGAACCCGCGCTCGCGCTCGAACCGAAGGTGGTGGAGGGCATCACCTACCGCTATCACCGCCGCATCGAGGGCCTGCGCGACGGCTTCCGCTACCACGGCGCCGTCACCAGCTACGACGTCGGGGATGCGGCCACGCCGAGCCTCGAGAGCGGGCGGTCGCAGAATCTGTTCGCCGCGGTCCCGAGCCCGGCGCCCGGGGAGTCGCCGGGCGGGGTGGTGGTGTTCCCCAACCCGTACCGGGTCGAGGCGCAGTGGGACGCCGGCAGGCCCTCGCGCGACCGCTGGCTGTGGTTCGCCGGTCTGCCGCGCCAGTGCACGCTCCGCATCTATTCCCTTGCGGGAGACCGAATCTTCGAATCGCGATTCGACGGCGATGTTTACCAAGGGGAGAACGCGCGCGGTCTCTACCGCCCCGATCGCGACGTCGCCACGGGCGCGCCCGCGCTCTCGGGCGCCTCGTTCGCGTGGGATCTGATCACCAGTCGCGGCCAGGCCATCGCCTCGGGACTCTACATGTGGTCGGTCGAGGACCATGCGAGTGGCGAGGTGACGCGCGGGCGGTTCCTCGTCATCAAGTCGGACCGCGACTGAACGCGAATCGCGGCGGCCGCCGTGCCGCACGGGTAACCTGCGGCGAACTCTGCGCTTGACCCGTCATGAGCACGCACACTAGCCTCCCCTACCCCCCATCAAGGATGACACGCCCGCAATGACCTCGCGTCCGCGCCCGACCTGCCTCCACCTCCGATTCGCAGCCCTCGCCCTCGGTCTGGGGCTGCTCGCCGTTTGGCCGGGCGCCGCCGCCGCGCAGGACAAGGGGACCATCGTCGGCAAGGTCACCGACAAGCGGACCGGGCATGCGATCCCGTTCGCCAACGTCAGCCTGGTCGGAGCCCAGCGCGGCGGCCTGACCGATTCCGAGGGCGCCTTCAACCTGTCGGGCGTGCCCGTGGGCACCTACGAACTGCGCGTGCAGTTCCTCGGCTACCGGCCCGTCAGCCGGCCGGGCGTGGTCGTGACTCCCGGCCGCCCGGTGGTGGTGAACGTCCAGCTCGAGGACGTGGTCGTGCGCGAGGAGAAGGCGATCGAGATCACCGCCGAGCGCCGCCTCGTCGAGGCCAAGCAGGGCTCGACCGTGCGCAGCGTCACCGCCAACGACATCCGCAACCTGCCCGTGAGCACGGTGGCCGAGGTGCTCACGCAGCAGGCGGGCATCAGCTCGGATGCCGAGCAGATCCACGTGCGCGGCGGCCGTGCCGACGAGACGGTGTTCGTGGTCAACGGCGTCGCCAACCGCGACCTGGTGACCGGGCAGTCCACCGCAGGCCAGCTCAACGCCCGCTCGGTCGCCGAGGTCAACGTGGCGACGGGCGCCTACGACGTGCGCTACGGCAACGCGCTCGCGGGCGTGGTCGAGATCAAGCTCAAGGAGGGCTCCGAGAAGTTCCAGGGGGGCATCACCACGTCGGCGGGCAGCTACGGCGGCCGCTCGTGGCAGGTCGTGGCCAGCGGCCGCGACCCGGTGTTCGCCCCGCTGCTGCGCGCGGCCGGCCTCAAGCTCCCGGGCACGACCACCAGCATCCTCGACCTCTCGAGCGGCCTGTTCGAGACGCGCTTCCGCTACCGCAACCGCGAGGCCAGCCTGCTGCAGCGCACCCTGGCGCCGGAGCCGCAGGGCCGCCTCATCTCGAGCTACGAGGACGGCCTGTTCGGCATCACCGATCGCCAGGCGCGGTTGTGCTTCGCGTG
>CAZMQP010000034.1:0-10641 GCA_964568385.1 uncultured bacterium | reverse complement strand
TACGGCCCCGAGTGGGGCCCGTCGCAGGACAACCGCTGGAACGCCCGCTACGGCTGGTTCTGGAAGCCCAACAACCGCGACAAGGTGAGCGTCAACCTGTCCAAGCGCATCGCCATCGACCAGGGCTTCAGCCGCAGCTTCATCACCGCCGGCGGCGACCAGGGCGATCCCGCCTACCCGTGGATCTGGGACCGCAACATCCGCAACGCCGCCACCATCTTCGAGGACAACGTGCAGAGCTCGGTGCAGTGGCGCCGCACGCTGTCGGCCACCGGCTTCACCGAACTCCAGATCTCGCGCTACTTCTCGGCGCAGCGCCAGGACGTCAACGGCAAGCACTGGAGCCAGTACGTCGAGCCCGACGACCGTTCGTACTTCGCGCCGGGCGACCCGCGCCGCGACGACTTCTTCCTCGACTCGGGCGACGACGACACGTGGCAGGACCGCCGCACGCTCAGCAACGAGGTGCAGTGGAGCATGACGCAGCGCGTCGGCCGCCGTCACGAGATCGAGTTCGGCCTCGAGCACGAGTTCCAGAGCGTGCAGTACCTGACCATCACGCGGCCGTGGGTGTTCGATCCCGACGGCCTCGGCGACTCGCACGACCTGTGGCGCGCGCACCCGTGGGTGGGCGACCTCTACCTGCGCGACAAGCTCGAGTTCGAGGGCTTCACCGCCAACGTCGGTGTGCGGCTCGACTACTGGTTCGTCGGGCGCGAGGCCGAGAACGCGCTGGCGGACACCTCGCGCGACAACATCGCGCCCAGCACGCGCAACGCCTTCTACCGCGACACGCGCTCGTTCTTCGGGCGCCGGGTCAAGTCGCACCTGTCGCCGCGCGTGATCGTGGCGCACCCGATCACCGAGAACTCGAGCTTCTTCTTCAACTACGGCGAGTTCACCCAGATCCCGTCCTATCGCTACGTCTACTCCAAGCTCAACTCGATCTCGTCGGAGTCGTTCCCGCTGCAGGGCAACCCCAACCTGAACCCGCAGATCTCGGTGAACTACGAGGTGGGGGCCAAGCACCAGTTCATGCCGCGCGCCGCCGCCAACGTCAGCTTCTTCGTGCGCGACATCTACGACTACCCGTCGGCGACGCGCGTGGACCGGCTCACGGGCACCGACATCACGTCGTACTTCATCTACCAGAACGGCCAGTACGCCCGTTCCAAGGGCTTCGAGATCGAGATCGAGAAGCGGCGCTCCAATCACTGGTCGGGCAAGCTGAGCTACTCCTACCAGCAGACCAAGGGCAAGAGCAGCAACCCCGACGAGGACCGCGCGCTCCAGGAGGTCGGCGGCTCCAACGAGACGCGGCTGTCCGAGGTGTTCGTGCGCTGGAACCGGCCGCACAAGATCACCGGCAGCTTCGACCTGCGCTTCGACGACAAGGCGCCGCGCGGGTTCGGCTGGATGAAGCAGGGCGGCCTGAACGTGTTCGTGCAGGGGCAGTCCGGCCGCACGTACACGCCGCGCGACGTCACCGGGCAGTTCGACGTGGGCGAGCTCAACTCCGCCAACGCCCGCTTCCAGGTCACGACCGATCTCAAGCTCAACCGCTGGGTTCGCTTCGCCGGCCGCCGCATCGACCTGGCGCTCGCCGGCACCAACATCTTCGGCAACCACCTGATCTACCGCGTGGACCAGATCACCGGCGACGGCCGCGTGTGGGGCGAGGGCCAGTACGACCCGGCCGTCGTGCCCAACATCAACGACTACACGCGCATCTCGCAGGTGGACGATCCGTCCAACTACGGCCCCGGCGCGCAGTGGAGGCTCTCGCTCGATGTGGACTTCTAGCCGCATGCGGGCCGGCCTCGCGATCCTCGCCGCCGCGCTGCTCGCCGCGCCCGCCGCCGCGCAGTCGGACCTGGGCGGCCAGCGCGCGGGCACCTCGTCGGGGTCGTTCCTGCGCATCGGCATCGGCGCGCGCGCGACCGCCATGGGTGAGTCGTTCGTGGCCGTGGCCAACGACCCGTCCGCCATCTACTGGAACCCGGCCGGGCTGGCTTCGCTGCTGCGCAACGAGGTGGCGGTCTCACACACGGAGTGGCCCGCGGACATCGGCTACGAGCACCTCACGATGGTCATCCCGACCCGCCGGCTCGGCGGCTCGTTCGGGCTGCAGTTCGGGCTCCTCTCGACGCGGATGGACGAGACCACCGAACTGCAGCCGTTCGGCACCGGCCGGTCGTTCGTCTACTCGGACCTGATCGCGGGCGCCGCCTACGCGCGCCGGTGGACGGACAAGCTGCTCGTCGGCTTCGGCCTCAAGTACGTGCGCGAGGACCTCGGCGCCGATGTCGGCGGGCCGGTCACCAGCGCGGTGCTGTTCGACGTCGGCTCGATCTACTACCTCGGCCTCGGCAGCGTGCGCATCGCGACGTCGCTGTCGAGCTTCGGCTCGGAGTTCAAGCCCTCGGGCGAGTACGTCTCGCCGTACACGGGCGAGCGCCGCATCTACGACGGCTACGACCCGCCCATGGTGTTCCGCTACGGCGTCGCGTTCGAGCCCATCGAGAACGCGCACCACCGCGTCACGGCCGCGCTCGAGGTGAACCAGCCCGCCGACAACCAGCAGCTGCTCAAGGCGGGCGGGGAGTGGGCGTGGGACCGCCGCTTCATGCTGCGCTCCGGCTACAACTTCACGGCCGACGACCTCGCGTTCTCGGCCGGCGCCGGCTTCGCGCTCGACCTCTCCGGCACGCGCGGCCAGCTCGACTACGCCTACACCGACGGCGGCTTCCTCGGCGCCATCCACCGGCTCTCGCTCGGGGTGAGGTTCTGATGCGCCCGCCGATCGGGCGCCTGTCCGCCCTGGCGGCCGCGCTCGCGCTGACCGGTTGCGGCGTGGGGTATCCGCTGCCGACCGAGCGTCCCGCCGACCGCGTCGTGCCGGGCGACCAGAGCTACCAGATGGTCGCCACCTGGACCTCGATGGACGGCGTGCGCGACCTGCTGCTCACCCAGGGCGCCGCGACGCAGCTGTTCATCCTGTTCACCACCACGGCGCCCGGCGACACCTGCGGCCCCGGCGGCCCCGACGTGCCGCGCGGCGACGTGCGCCTGTATCCGCTCAAGGCCGCCTCGGGTGTGCCGTCCCCGATCGACGCCAGCTACTTCCGGCCGCTGCGCCAGCTGTTCAATCCCGTGGCGCTGGCCGCCACCTCGAACCGGCTCTTCGTGCTCGACCAGGGCGACACCTGCCTGGCGCGCCCGGTGCAGACCGGCAACGGCGCCGGCACCATCCGTGACCTGCGCGCCTACTGGCGCGTGCGCGAGTACGACCTCACGGGCGGCGACACGATCTCGACGTTCACGGACACCACCATGGCCTTCGTCACCGGCATCGCCGCCGGCACCGACGGCGCGATCTACGTGTCGGGCACGGCCATCATCCTCGACACGCTGCAGACCGACAATCGCATCCGCACCCGGCTGTTCGCCTCGCGCGTGCGCCGCTACAAGCGCGGACCGCGCTATCCCGGCGTCGTGCCGAACGACCCGACCATGCCCGGGGCCGCGTGGCACCGTGACACGACGTGGGTGATCCGCAACGGCTCGGGCAACGCCTCGGTCTCGGATCCGCGCGGCATCTACTTCTCGCGCCTCGGCGCCGGGTCGCTGTTCATCGCCGACCGCGGCAACGATCAGGTGAAGCAGGTCTCGGTCTCGGTGCCGGGTCTTGGCTTCGTGCAGGTGGACGGCCAGACCACGGGGTCCAACTTCAACGGCCCGATCGACGTGTTCGCCGACCTGCAGGGCTACTTCGCGGTGGTGGACCGCCAGAATCGGCGCGTGCTGCGCTACGACCCCTCGGGCAACTTCGTCCAGCGCGTGGACATCGAGCCCGACGCGCAGGGGCAGTCGCTGCTCGACCCGGTCTCCGTCGCCATGGACGACACGCTCGCCTACATCGCCGACCGCGGCCTCGGCAAGGTCATGCGCTACCGGAGGCGCCAGTGAGGGCGTTCGTGCCGGCCGTGCTGCTCGCCGCCGTCCTCGCCGCTGCGCCCGCGCACGCGGTGGACCGTGCGCCGGCGCCGGCCGCGCCGTCGCTGGCGCAGGCGGACTCGGTGTTCTTCGCCGCCCGCGTGCTGTCGCAGAACCTGCACGGCATGACCATCACCAACTACGGCTTCGTCGGCAACAACTTCACCTCGCGCGCCGCCTCGTGGGAGTACCCCCTGGGCACCGGCTACGAGCACCTCGTGCGCGGCGGCCTGTGGATCGGGGCCCGGGCGCTCGACGACCGTGGCGCGTTCGTCGGCGTCACCACCGCCGCCGTGGACGGCGCGCAGGGCAGCGCCGCGGCCGGCGCCACCGAGTTCACGCCGGAGTCCCCCAGCGTCGGCAGCCTGTCCTCGCTGCCGCGCAGCGAGGTGTTCTCGCGCGACGCGGTCAGCGAACTCGACTTCATCTCGACGTTCAACGACAAGCTGCCCAAGCGGGCGTTCAACAACAACGAGGACCACCGGCCGCTGCGCGTGACCGTGAACCAGTACAACTACAACTGGTCGTTCTCGAACTACGCACACTTCGTGATCTTCCACTACGTCATCCGCAACGACGGGCCGCCGCTGCGCGACGTGTGGCTCGGCCTCTACACCGAGATGCAGAGCGGGCCCAAGAACGCCTACAGCCAGTGGCCCCCGTCGAGCCAGTTCAGCACCGTCGGCAGCTGGTTCGCCAAGAAGGAAGTCAGCTACGTGGACTCCCTGCGGCTCTTCAAGGAACGCTACTGCGCCAGCCTGGCTGCGCCCAACGCCTGCAACTACAGCCTCGTGCCGGTGCAGGTGGGGCTCAAGCTGCTCGGGGTCACGCCCGGCGACGTGAACGACACGCTGAGCAAGCGCATCACGATGCAGGTGTGGAGCTACGCGCCCGGCAGCGCCCTGCGCGACGAGGACGCCGAGCGCTACGCCATCCTGTCCTCGGGCCAGATCACGTCGCTGTCGCCGCTGCCCGACTCGCTCGCGCCCGGCTTCGGTGGCGACCCGGTCGCCGTGCTGGGAGTGGGGCCGTTCACGCAGATCGACACCGGCGACAGCGTGTCGGTGGACTTCGCCTTCATCGGCGGTGTCACCGATGCCGACCTGCTGCTGCGCGCGCAGGTCGCCCAGCGCGCCTACGACCTCGACTACGTCGTGCCCGTGCCGCCCCCTTCGCCCGCGATGCGCGTGGTGCCGCGGGCCGGAGCGCTGGATGTCTACTGGGACGACTCACCGGAGGCGTTCGAGGATCCCACGAGCCCGCAGCCGCGCGACTTCGAGGGCTACCGCATCTACCTCGGGCAGGACCGCAACGACCTGCGGCTGATCGGGCAGTACGACCTCGCCTCGCCGCCCAACGACACGACGGGCTTCAACACCACGCTCGCGCCGGTGCGGCTCGCCACGCCGGTCACGCTGGACGGGGTCACCTACACGTACCGGTCCACGATCTCCAGCCTGCGCGACGGCTTCAAGTACTTCGTGGCGGTGAGCGCCTACGACCTCGGCACGCCGGACATCGAGTCGCTCGAGAGCGGCCTGACGCAGAACCTCACCATGGCCATTCCCGCGCCCGCGCCCGGCGAGCGGGCCGGCGAGGGCGTCACGGTGTTCCCCAATCCGTACCGGGTCGAGGCGCGCTGGGACGCGGGCACGAGCGTGCGGCGCCACTACCTGTGGTTCGCCAACCTGCCCGAGAAGGCGCGCCTCCGCATCTACACGCTGGCCGGGGACCTCGTCTACGAGACCGACTTCGACGGCAGCACCTACGACGGCCGCAATGCGCAGGGCATCTACAACCCGGCCACCGACCTGCCCGCCACCATGTCCGGCGGGCTGTTCGGCTGGGACATGATCACCCGCCGCGGGCAGGCGGCCGCGACCGGACTCTACCTGTGGGCCGTCGAGGACGCGGCGACCGGCAAGCGCCAGACGGGCAAGTTCCTCGTGGTGAAGTCCGACCGGGAGGGTCTCCGCTGATGCGCCGTGTTCTCGCCACCCTGCTCCTGCTCTGCACCTCCGCCGCGCTGCTCGCGGGCTGCGGCCTCAAGGGCACGCTCAAGCCCGACCTGCCGCCCGAGACGATCCTGTTCGTGACCGGTCCCGTGGACACGGTGAATCACGTCGTGCGGCTCAACTGGTACGGCACCGACGTGGACGGTGAGGTCGTCGGCTACGAACTGCGGTTCCTCAATCCGGCCGCCCCGGCCGAGACGGCGTGGGTGTACACGACCCGCACCGACTCGCTCTTCACCATCTTCACGCCCGAGGGCTACACGCGCCCCGTGTTCGAGGTGCGCGCCATCGACGGCGGCGGACAGCGCGACCCGACCCCGGCGCGCAACGACTTCCAGTTCTCGAACCAGAAGCCGACCGTCCGCATCACCTCGGGCCCCGGTGTCAACGACACCACGTTCGCGTCGGTCACGGTCTCCTGGAGCGCCGGCGACCCCGATGGCGACGTCACGCGGCTGCGGTTCCTCGTGTGGCTGGACGGCAACGAGGCCAACCCGGTGATGACCACCTCGCGCACCTTCACCGTGCCCACGGCGGCGTTCCTCGTGAACGGATCGCTCACCACCGGCCGGCGCAAGCTGTTCGTGCGCGCCGTGGATGACGGCGGCCGCGCCGGCGATGCCGACAGCTCGTCGTGGATCGTGCGGAGCGCGGTGACCGGCGCCGTCGCGCGGCTGCTCATCATCGACGACGTGCCCACGACCAACGCCATCAATCCGCGCATCGACACCATGTTCGCCAACTCGCCCGCGCGGGCGGGGATCGCCAGCGACGAGTTCACCATCCTGCGCCTGCAGTCCAACCAGCCGTTCCGCTCCGCCGCCGACGTCGAGCAGACGTTCAAGCTCTTCCAGTCCGTGATCTGGTACCGCTCCAACGAGACCAGCTTCCCGGTCGTGATGCGCGACTACCAGGCCGGCATCGAGGCGTACGTGAACGCGGGCGGGCGCTTCTACGCCGAGGGGCTCTATCTGACCGAGGGGCTGAACGCCAGCGGCGCCTTCACGCCCGACTTCGTGACGCGCGTCCTCGACTGCGACGGGCAGTTCGCCGCGTGGGTGAGCACGACCACCTTCACCGATTCGAGCAACGGCTTCGGCAACCGCAACAACAGCCGCTTCCGCAGCACGCTGCTGGCCGACTCGACCCGCCAGCAGCTGCTGGCCGTCCGTCCCAGCGAGGCGGGGGGGCTGCGGGCGTTCCGGGTGCGGTCGAATGCCCAGGCGCTGCTGTGGGCGCTGCCGCTCCAACTCGACCCGGCGAACCCCGACAGCCTGCCCGTGGCGGTCGTGACCCAGCGGCCGGGCGGCGGGCGCATCGCGCTCAACTCGGCGCCGTTCTCGACCGGCGCCGGCTCGGGCAGCACCGGACCGCGCACCATCCCCAAGATCATCCAGCTTCTGCTCGCCCCCTGAGCCGGGCGGAGTCCGCCATGCGGGACTCGGTCCGCCCGGACGGATCGCGGGCACGTGGGGATGGCCGCCGCCGATGGCGTTGTCGCATTGCGAGATAGCTACGCCGGCGGCCCGGGCCGGCCCGGAAACATGCCCGTAACCCGCAGGGAACACGGATTTTGGCGTGACCTGACAAGTGCGCCTTGCTACACTCTCCCCGGCTCCAGACCCCGCTCGGGGTGATCCCTCGTTCGAGCGCCCGTCTCCTTCGGGCTTCACGCGCTTCGGCGCATGGAGGCACCGCCACCGTCTGCAGGACGCGACCCCGACCGATTCCCTCTCCCAGTCACCTAGGACCGCAACCAGGGGTACCCACCATGATGCGTTTCCGCACCTTCCTCGCCGCCGCCGCTCTCATGTGCAGCGCCGGCTCCGCTGTCGCCGTCCAGTACCCGCCCGGCCCGGGCGGCACCGACCTCGACACGCTCACGATCCGGAACCTCCAGGATCCCTCCGCCGTGCCGCACCCGGCCGCGCCCGACACGGTCTGGGGCGTCCGCGGCATCATCACGGGGTTCGACCCCAAGCCGACCGGATTCGCCTTCTACATCCAGGACGCGACGGGCAACCCGTGGACCGGCATCGACGTCTTCACCGGCGGCACCAACTACCAGACGTTCTTCCCGCTCGCCATCGGTGACGAGGTCGTCACCTACGGAAAGAAGCAGGAGTTCGCGGGCGAGACCGAGATCGAGGGCTTCGACAACAGCACGTCGACCAACGACATCATCATCCGCAAGCTCTCGAGCGGCAATCCGCTGCCGCCGTTCTTCGTCGGCACCACGACCCAGCTGCAGGAGCTGCCCACCAACGCCTTCGCCGAGCAGTGGGAGGGCATGCTGGTCCGGGTCAACGGGCCCATGGTGGTGCGCCGTACGTCGCTCTCGGGCGGCTCGATCGGCACCAACAACTCGTTCCTGCTCGTCAGCGCCGCGGCCCCGAGCGACTCGCTGTTCATCGACGGCAACACGCTCACGTCGTACACGCCGCCGGCCATCGGCACCACGGTGGACATGGTGCAGGGCATCTACAACCAGCGCGGACGCGGCTACCGGATCCAGCTGCGGGACGGCAACGACATCGTCGTCGCCACCCCGCCGAACGTGACGGATGCCTATCCCGTGACGGCGAACCAGGTGCGGGTCACGTTCGACCGCAACGTCACCGCCGCCACCGCGACCGACCTCGACAACTATTCGCTGGCCTCGTTCGGCACCGTGGACGCCGCGGTCATGGACGGCGCCTCGGCGGTCATCCTCACCATCACCAACGGCCTGCTGCCGGGCACCAACGAGACGCTCACCATCTCCGGCATCGCGGGTCTCGCCAACGGGCTCGTCATGACCAGCCCGCAGTCGCGCACGTTCGCCAACAGCGTGCTCACCTGCGCCCAGGTGCAGGCGGCCAACCCCGACTCGCTCGGCGCCGGGTGCGTGGACAAGTCGCGGTACGCGGGCCCCGGCGGCCAGACCGGCCAGGGCGGCCTCGGTGTGCGCCTGTCGCTGACGGGCGTGGCCACGGGCCAGTTCGGCAGCCTTTACTACATCTCCGACGAGGGTCAGCCGATCCGCGGCGGCATCTCGGTGTTCGCGCCGTCGACGCCGCTGGTCATCGGCCGCAAGTACCTCATCGCCGGCCAGACGCAGGAGTTCTTCGGCGAGACCGAGATCGTGAACTCGGTCTACGTGCAGGACCTCGGCGCCGTCACGCCGATCACGCCGCGCGTCAGCACGGTCCGTGAGGTCAGCCTCGACGTCTGTGACGCCACCAACGCGCAGATCGACGGCGAGGACCTCGAGTGCCTGCTGGTCAAGCTGCCGTACGTCAAGGTCGTCCAGCGCGTGGACCCGCTGCCCACCACGGGCTTCCATGTCTCGGGCCCGAACGGCGTGCTGTCCGACACCGTCTTCGTCTCCAACCTGAACGGCGCGCTGGGCACGAACCCGATCCCGCACCCGGCGCTCGGCGGTGTCTACTCGATCACGGGTGTCGTGCACTACGCCAACGGCAGCTTCCGCATCTGCCCGCGCAACTACGACGACATCGTGTTCCACGGCGACAACGTGGGCGTGCCGCCCACGTCCGCCGGCCAGGTGCGCTTCGCGGCGTTCCCGAACCCGGGCGTCAAGTCGCGCCTCGTGTTCAGCCTGCCGCAGGAGAGCGACGTCGAACTGGGCGTCTACGACCTCTCCGGCCGCCAGGTCGAACTGCTCGCCAAGGGCCGCATGCCCGCCGGCGAGTACACCCGCAACTGGGACGGCAAGGCCGGCGCGGGCGTGTACTTCTATCGCCTCACGGTGGATGGCGTCGTCCACACCGCTCGTACGGTGCGGCTGGGCCAGTAATCCCCGCCACCTCGCGGCATCGGGCGGCCGGGTCCCTTCGGGGGCCCGGCCGTCTCGCGTTCCGGGCGCCTCCTTGCACCCCCCCGGACGGGCTCCTATCCTGCGCTGTCCTGCGGGTTTCCGCAGGTCCCACCCCCCTGGCCGCCGCCCGGAGACACCCCCCGACGTGAGTCCCGAGACGCTTCGCGAGCCCCGCACGGTCGCCGATTCGGCGACCGAGATGACGCAGTTGGTGCTGCCCCAGCACGCCAACGTGCACGGCACGGTGCTCGGCGGCACGGTGATGCACTGGGTGGACCTCGCGGCGGCGATCGTGGCCAACCGGCACAGCCGGCGCCCGGTGGTGACGGCCGCCTTCGATGAGATGAGCTTCCTCGGTCCCATCCTGGTCGGTCAGGTGGCGCTCATCCGCGCCCGCCTGACGCTGGTGGACCGCAGCAGCATGGAGATCCGCGTGGACGTCGAGTCCGAGGACGTGCTCACCGGCGAACGCCGGCGCACCGGCACGGCGTTCGTCACGTTCGTCGCGCTCGACCCGGTCACCCGGCGGCCGACGCCCGTACCCCCGCTGACCCTGAAGACCGAAGCCGAGCAGGAGGAACACGCGCAGGCGCTCGAGCGCCGCCGGCTTCGCCTGGAACGACGCAAGCAGCGACCCCAGCACTGACCGCGCCGGCCGGACGACCGGCCGTGGCGGATCCAAGGAGGACGTGATGCCGATCTCGATCGTGGTGCCCCAGCTCGGGGAGAGCGTGGCCGAGGGAACGGTCGCCAAGTGGCTCAAGGCCGTGGGCGACAAGGTGCGCAAGGAAGAGCCGCTGGTCGAGATCC
>CAZMQP010000033.1:8727-14234 GCA_964568385.1 uncultured bacterium | reverse complement strand
AGCCGTGCGGGCGCGGCGGCCGCGCGCTCGCTGCCCTCGCAGGCGCCGGCCGCGAGCTTCGCCCTGCATGCGAGCCGCCCGAACCCGATGCGGCACGTCACATCGATCGAGTACGAGCTCGCCGCGCCGGCGGAGGTGGTGCTGGAGCTCCACGATGCGCAGGGCCGCAGCGTCGCTCGCTTCGAGCTGGGCCGGCGCCCGCCCGGCCGCCACTCGCACCTGTGGGATGCCCGCGACGATCGCGGCCGCGCCGTGAGCCCGGGCGTCTACTCGGTCCGCATCGGCACCGGCGAGGCCTCGGCACAGCGACGGATCGTCGTGCTGCCGTGAGCGAAGTGGGACGGCGTCGCGAGGCGGCTCGGACTTCTCCATCTGGCACTTGATGCACAAAGCGCCCGACTCCACGCGGGGTCGGGCGCTTCGTCATGTACGCCCAGCAAGGGCACTGGCTTGGAGGTGGAAGTTCGCCGGGGACTTGGTCTCAAGGACTGAAGGGAATACCAAGCTGACGCTCGCGAGGGCGACGTTCCGGAGCGGTTGGCCAGAGGATGGAGCAGGGAGTCAGCCAGGGCCATCGTAGCGCGTCACTGCGAAGGGCCGAACAAGAGGGAGTGCGAGCTCTCGCAGAACGAACGGATGGTGCCTCGGAAGTCCACGTCCATCTGGCGTGGAACTCGCGCCGAGAAACTGAGGTGAAGCCGGAACATACGACGCAGTGAGGAGATTCCGCCGACACCGCACGCGTCACTCGCACAGGCCCGCTGTCATGGCACGCCGTCATCCCTCCGAACCGCCGGACGCGGACCCGCGTGTCCGGTCGTGTGGGAGCGCACTGGTGGGTCGAACTCACAACCCTCCATCCCGATTCGGTTGCGAGCGATGCACTGGCGACTCAGCCGAATATCAGGCGCGCGAAGGCGAGCGCCATCGCGGTCACGCCCAGTGCGCCGCTCGCCTGTGCCAGCACGCCGGCCCGGCCGCCCTCCAGCCGCGTGCTGATCGGCAGCAGTGCGCCGAGGATCAGCCCTGCCGCGAGCCCCGCGGCGTGCGCGGCGTTGTCCGTCGTGGGCCGCTCGAAGCCGCTCGCGAATCCAGGCAGCGCCAGGAACAGCACCGATGCCGCGAGGGCGCGCGCGCGCGTCGGCGCGAGCCGCTCGCGCAGCCGGAAGGCGGCGGGCAGCAGCGCGCCGCCCATCGCGAACACGATCCCCGAGCCGCCGACACTCAGGCTGACGCCATCGAAGTCGCGGCTGAGCCGCCAGGCGAGGCTCGCGAAGGACGCTGCTGCACCGCCCCAGGCCGCGACGATCCAGAAGCCCCACCTCGAGAACACGCGCTCGACCGCCTGTCCCAGCACGAGCAGCGTCACGGCATTGAAGAACAGGTGCGAGACGCCGCTGTGCAGGAACGTCGAGGCGAGCGCGCGCCACAGCGCCTCGACGCCCGTCGCGCCGGTGATGCTGGCGCCGTGCGCGATCAAGGCGCTCGCAGCGGGCGAGCCGCCCGCGTTGCCCACGCGGATCGCGCTCAGCGCCCAGCTCAGGAGCAGCAGCACCGTGCTCCACGGCGTCACGTCGCCGACCGCCCGCCACAACTCGACCGGTGCGGGCTCGTCGGGGTCGGCTGGGATGTAGCCCTCGGGAGGTGCGAGCGGTGCCTCGGCTTCGTCGGGACCCGGCGTCGGATCGTTCACGCGGACTCGAACTGCGCGAGGAGCGCCTTCGTCACGGCGTCGGAATCCGGCGCGACGTTCGGCTCGAAGCGCGCCACGGTGTGGCCGCGCCGGTCGATCAGGAACTTGGTGAAGTTCCAGCGCACCGCTCCCGGGTGATCGGAGATCCTCGTGAGGTACGTGTAGAGCGGGTGCATCTTCGGGCCTTTCACGTGCAGCTTGGAGAAGACGGGGAAGTGGACATCGAAGCGGCTCTGGCAGAACTCGAGGATCTCGTCGTCCGTGCCGGGCTCCTGCCCCAGGAAATCATTGCACGGGAACGCGAGCACCTCGAAGCCGCGGTCGCGGTGCTGGTTCGCCAGCTTCTCGAGCGCCTCGTATTGCGGCGTGAACCCGCAGCGCGAGGCGGTGTTCACCAGCAGCAGCACGCGCCCCTCGTACCGCGACAGCGGCACGTCCTCGCCGTCCATGGCGCGCACGCGGAAAACGTGCACCGATCGCGGCGGCGCGCCGCCGTCCGTCACTGCCCCTTCGCCTTCTTCTCGAGCCGGGCGATCATCGCCTCGATGTTCCTGCGGTTGGGCTCATCCGGTGCGGTCGGCAGTGCCCTCTTGGCTGCCGCGATCGCCTTGGCCGTCTCGCCGACGCCGTCGTAGCCGCGTGCCAGACCGAGCGCCGTCGGCCACTGCCCGGGGAAGCGCTTGGCGTTCGCCTCGAACACGCGCAGGGCGTCCTTCGGCCGCTCGAGTCCCTGGAGCTGCCGCGCGAACTGGTGCATCGCGAACGGCGTCACACCGCCCGCGGCCAGCGCGCGGTCGATGGTCTTCGCGGCATCCGCATCCTGTCGGGCGGCCATCTGCACCTGCGCCAGGGTCGTGAGCGTCTGGAAGTTCTCACTGCCCACACCCGGCTGGCTCACGGCCTTCTGCGCCCACACCGCCGCTTCCTTCGGGTCGAGCTTGTTCTGCAGCCAGAACTGGGCGGCGGCTTCGAGGTTCACCCACTGGAACGCCTTCTCGCCCTTCATCTCGTCGCGGATCTGCTGCGCGTAGATCGCCGTGGGGTTCGCCACCTGGATGGTCATCGGCACCTGCAGCTTCTCCCAGCGCAGCGCCACGGTGGCCTTCGACGCCTGTCGGTCGGTGAACTCGTAGGTGAGCCACTCGTGGTACTCGCACGCGCTCGGCTTGACCGTGACGCGCAGCGCGTCCTCGCTCGGATCGTAGAAGTAGCTGCCCCAGCTGTCGGAGCGCCTGCTGAAGATCACCGTCCACTCGTCCTTGCCCGCCAGCATGTGGAGTCCGTAGCGGCCGGCCGCAAGCGGCTTGCCCTCGACCGTGACGTCATGCGACACGGTGAACACCGTGTTCGCATTGGCGCCCGCGCGCCACGGACAGCTCTTGCAGTCGTTGAATCCCAGGTCGTGCAGCCCGTAGGGCACCAACTCGCCCCAGATGCGACCGGTGCGGTCCTCGCCCGTGGGCGAGTGCACGTCGGGGCTGCTGTAGTCGATCGTGACCTGCACGGGCCCGATCCACTGCGTGACGGAGGCCTTCTGGTTGTCCCCGCTCGGCGGGCCCGCGATGTTCTGCGCGGACGCCGCGGTCGCGAGCGATGCGGACAACAAGCCGATGGCGAGGCGGGTTCGGATGAGTGAGCGCATGAGCTTCCCTCGAGGTGGGAGTCCTGGGTCGTGCACGGCGTGGACGACGGGCACCTTAGCCTCGGCAGCCGCACCCGCGACGCCCACCGACTGACGAGAGCCGCTCACGGCCCGACGAGCGATGCCCGCGCCGGCGTTCAGGGGACCGACGCGGTGGCCGACGTGCCCGCGAGGAACTGCAGCATGGCCGGCGTGCGCAGGGCCCACGAGGCCTCGTTGTGGCTGTGCCCGGCCGCCTCGACGTGCATGAGATCCAGGTTCAGCGCGAACCCTATCGCGATCAGCCGGGCTCGCATGTCGCGCAGGTCCTGGATGCCGCTCTCGGCGGTCCCCATGTCCTGGTAGACACGCTGCAGCCCCGCGCGCGGCCGTCCGTCCGACCACGAGAGCATGGTGCGATTGCTCCACCACAGCGACGGCGACACCGCGGCGATGCGCGTCCAGGTGTCGGAGTGCGCGAGCCCGGCGTACATCGAGACCAGTCCGCCCAGCGACGAGCCGGCCATCCAGCGGAAGCTGGGACCGGCGAGCGTGCGGTAGCGGCGGTCCACCTCGGGGATCAGCACGTCGCGGATGGCGGTCAGGTAGGCCTCGGCGCCCCCGCCGCCGTACGTGGGGTCCGGCCACGGCGTGTACTCGTGGATGCGGCTGGCGCCGCCGTTCTCGATGCCGACCACGATGAGCGGGCGCAGTTCCTGACTGGCGATGAGCGACTCGCACGCCTCGTCCACCTTCCACTCGCCCGCGAAGCTCGTGCGCACGTCGAACAGGTTCTGGCCGTCGTGCATGTAGAGCACCGGGTAGCGCTCGGAGGAGGTCGCATAGCCGGGCGGCAGATACACCCACAGCCGCCGGCCGCCGAGGAACGGCGCGTGCGTGAACGACTCGATGTTCCCGGTCAGCGTGCCCTGGTCGGCCCAGCGCGCCACGGTGAAGTCGTAGGTCTGGCCCGCCTGCGGGGTCAGCGTGCGGTTGGGGAGTTCCTCGCCGTTGGCGCCCTTCTCGACACGGGCCCAGCTGCCGCGCGTGAACTTGAACTGGATCGGCACGCCGGGCGCCAGGTCGAGCGTCCTCGTCCAGCGGCCGTCGGGCTGACGCGTGAACGCGTGCGCGGGACTGCCCGGGTTCCAGCCCTGGAAGTCGCCGGCCACGAACACGGTGTCGGTGGCGGGCGTGGTGCCGGTGACGGTGACGCGGAACGTCACCTCCGCCTGCGCGCGGGCGGGCGCCGCCGCAGGCGCGCCGGGAATCGGCGCGACGGGCCCGGCGCCGCCGCATCCGGCGGCGAGCAGCACGGGCAGCAGGAGCAGGGCGGGGAGTGGGCGCATGGAAGAAGAATAGGGTGAACCGGGCCGTTCAGGCGAGGCGGAGCCGCATCTCCCACTGGCCGGCGTCTCGCACCCCGCCTGCGAGCCGTGCGGCCTCCGCGATCACTCCGCCCGCCTCGGTATTGAGCACGCGCAGGGTCCGCGCGGCCCGTGCATCGAGGACCGCGGAGATGGCGCCGGCCCACCATTCCGGTCCGCCGCCGCCGCGGGCATCCATGAGGGACAGCGCCTCGCCGCTCGCCCGCAGCGTCATGCCTCCCTCGGCCCGATCGTCGCTCACGTGCACGTGAGCAAGGCCGGGAGGCCGCGCGGCCAGGTGCGCCAGCGTCGCGGGCTCGCGCTGCCACGGCGCCGGCTCCAGCGCCTCGCCTTCGGGCGGCGCGGCGTCGAGCACGCGCCAGCGCGCCGGTCGCGCCGTGTCCGCCGCTGGCGCGCTCACCGACCACACCTCGACGTGCCGCCGCGTCTCGAATCCGAGCGAGCGGTACAGCGCCTGCGCCGGTTCGTTCTGCTCGAGCACCTCGAGCTGCAGCTCGCGCAGGCCGAGCGCGCGGGCCCGCTCGAGAAGGGCGTGCATCACCGCCCGGCCGAGCCCCTGTCGCCGGAATCCGGGGACGACGCCCATGCCCCCGATCCAGCCCCGGGGCGGCCGCACACCGAGCAGCCCGATCGCGGCCGGTTCACCGCCGACGCGCAGCACCACGGAGGCGTCCAGATCCTCGTCGAAGGCGTCCACCATGGTGCGCAGCGCCGCCGCATCCATGTGCAGCGGAACCCAGTAGCCCTCGTAGGCGCGTTCGAACAGCGCCGCGAGATCGGCGTCGGCGAGGGCGGAGGCGGGCGT
>CAZMQP010000033.1:0-8627 GCA_964568385.1 uncultured bacterium | reverse complement strand
CTGAACTCGCCGGTCCGGCGTCCTCCCGGCGGGCGATTCCCCATGGAGTCACGGCCGCGGATGAGGGAGACTCCGAGCGGATGCCGCATGGATGGCCGCTTCGCTGCGACACCGTGTTCGAGTTCCATTTCCCCCCCAACACCGAAGGAGCACCCATGAGACTCCGCGACACACTCATCGCCCTGGCCGCCACGCTTGTCATGACCGGCACGGCCCAGGCGGTCACCGGCTACTCCGCGATGCTGACCGGCAGCCAGGAGGTCCCGCCGGTGGCGACCTCGGCGACCGGATCGGTCACCGCCGTGCTCAACAATGCGGGCACCCAGCTCTCGCTGTCGGTGCAGTTCCAGAATCTGATCGGCACCTGGACGGGCTCGCACGTGCATGGCTACGCCCCGGCCGGATCGAATGCCGGCGTGCGATTCGGCTTCTCGCCGACGCTCTCCAACGGCAATCGGAACGGCGTGTTCAACGGCGTGTGGAACCTCACGGCCACGGACGTGACGAATCTGAATGCCGGGCTGCTCTACGTGAACATCCACTCGACGTCGTTCCCCGGCGGAGAGATCCGCGGCCAGCTGATGCCCGACAACACGGTGTCGGCGAATGCCTCGACGTGGGGCCGCATCAAGCGCATCTTCCGCCGCTAGCGGACGCTTGCCGAAGACGAGCGGCCCGGGGCGTGAGCCCCGGGCCTCTCGTCGTATCGCGCCTGCGTGGATCGGCGTCAGCTGGCCTTGTCGGCCTCGACATTGAGCTCGATGGTGACGTCATCGCCAAGCATGAAGCCGCCCTGGTCGAGCGCGCGGTTCCAGGTCATGCCGAAGTCCTTGCGCTGGATGACGGCCGTCGCGGCGAAGCCCGCCTTCGCCATCGGCTTCTCGGCGGTGCCGAAGGTGCCCGAGCCGAGGAACTCGGCGTCGAAGGTGACCGGCTTCGTGACGCCGCGCATCGTGAAGTCGCCGGTGATCTTGTACTTGTTCTTGCCGGCCGGCACGACCTTCGTGCTCTTGAAGGTGATGTCGGGGAACTTCTCGACGTCGAAGAAGTCGCCGCTCTTCAGGTGCCCGTCGCGGCGCTCGTTGTCGGTGAAGATGCTCGAGGCCTTGACCGTGGCGTCCACCTTGATCGCCTGCGGGTTCTTCTCGTCGAACACGATGGTGCCGTCGAAGTCGTTGAACTGGCCCTTCACGTTGGTGAAGAAGTGCTTCACCTTGAAGTGCACGGTCGAGTGCACGCCGTCCACCTTCCAGCTGGTCGGCTGGGCAGGCGCGGTGGCGGCCGAGAGGGACAGGGCCAGTGCGGCGGCGAACAGGGTGGTGAGTCGCTTCATGGTGCGCTCCTTGGGAGATGGGTCGTCACTGAACGGAGGACTACAGGGGAGGCTTGCGGCCCGAGGCTAGCCGTTCCATCCCGCGTTCGGGAGGACGAATCCGCTCCGGACGCCCTTCAGACGAGGCGGAACCCCCCGGAGTGCACACATTTTGCCCCGGCCTGACGTGTGTTCCAACACACAGCCGCGCGCCATCGGGTTCGTCTTGACGGAATGAGGGGTCAGAGGGCGAAGCGGCCGCGTTCCCGCTCGAACGCCTCGACGCCCGAGCGGCCCTCGAGCGCGAGATCCGCTGCGATGCGGCCCATGAGCGGCGCGAACTTGAAACCGTGCCCGGAGCACGCGGACAGCACCACCACGGGCGGGTCGGCCGCGAGCCGGTCCACGACGAAGTGCTCGTCGGCCGTGCTCGTGTAGAGGCAGGTCTCGGCGTGCGCCCTGGGCCCCAGCCGCAGCGTGAGCTGGTCGCGGAGGAAGGCCTCGACCGCCGCGAGCGTCGCCTCGTCCGGCTGCCCCACGTCGTCGGGATCGTCGGCGGCGCCGGCGGTCTCATGCAGGGCCGCCTTGAGCCCGGGCGCGCCGTGCCGCGGCAGGCCGTAGGCGAGGCCGTTGGCGCCGGGGCCGAGGTGGGCCCACACGGGGAAGCGGCCCGGGTCGGCGGCCGCGGCATCGCCGGTCACGGGCCAGTAGCCGACGCTCTGCCGCTTGACCGTGAGCCGAGGCGCCAGCGCGGGCACGAGCGAGCCCGTCCAGGCTCCGGCGGCGATGACCAGGCGCGAGGCGGATACGTCGCCGCGGTCGCTGCGCACGAGCAGGCGGCCGGCGCGCGAGTCCCAGCCGAGCGCGCGCGTGTGCTCGTGGAGGAACACGCCCTCGACCATGCACCCCTTGATCAGCGCGCGCAGGGTGGCGGCCGCGTCGATCAGTCCGCCGGTCCGGTCGTGCAGCACGCCGGCCGCGTTGGCGAAGGTGAAGGCGGGGAAGCGATGGCGCGCCTCGGCGGGGCTCAGCCGCTCGACCTCGACGCCGGCGGCGGCGACGGCGGCGGCATAGTCCTCGAACGGGCCCTCGGCGGGACCGAAGTACACGCCGTCCATGCGGTGCACCAACTTCGCCCCGGTGTCGCGCTCGAGTCGCGGCCAGTCCTCGGTATGCGCGATGCGCATCAACTCGACATGCGTGACGTCCGGGTAGCTGCTGCGCGTGATGCGCGCGGCGCCGTGCGAACTGCCGTGCGCGTGCTGGAGGGCATGGCGCTCGAGCAGGCCCACGCGGCCGATGCCGCGGCGAGCCAGATGCCAGGCGGTCGCGAGTCCGTGGACGCCGCCGCCGAGGACCAGCGCGTCGAAGTGGGGCGCCTGCGACCCCACGCTCATCCGTCCCGGGTCAGGACCGGGGTCGGTTCCCCGCGCGCCACGACGACCGCGGCCGCCAGGTCACCGGTGACGTTGAGCGTGGTGCGGCACATGTCGAGGAAGCGGTCCACGCCCAGGATGAGCCCGATGCCCTCGACCGGGACGCCGACCATGCCGAGGATGAGCGCCACCACCGGGATCGAGCCGGCGGGGACCCCGGCGGTGCCGATGCCGCCGAGGATGGCGATGAACACCACGGTGAGCTGCTGTGCCAGCGTCAGCTCGATGCCGTAGAACTGCGCCAGGAACAGCACCGTGACGCCCTCGAACAGCGCCGTGCCATTCTGGTTGGCGGTCGAGCCGATGGTGAGCACGAAGCGCGAGACGTGCGGGGGCAGCTTGAGCTCGCGCTCGGCGACCGCCAGCGAGGTGGGCAGGGTCGCGTTGCTCGAAGCGGTCGAGAAGGCGGTGAGCATGGCTTCGCGGATGCCGAAGAAGAAGTGCCGCGGCGACATGCCGCCCAGCCACCGGACGCTGATCGAGTAGACGACGAACTGCTGGATGGAGAGCGCCAGCAGCACCACGCCGACGTAGGCGCCCAGCTGCACGAGCACGCCATAGCCGAGCCTCGCCGTGAGCGTGAAGGTCAGGCAGGCCACGCCGATCGGCGCGACCTGCAGCACCAGGCCGAGCAGGCGCATGGTGATGTCGTACAGCCCCTGCAGCGCCTCTTCGAATCGGCGGGCGGGCTCGGTCCGGGTCGTGGCGATGCCGATGCCGAGCAGCAGGGCGAACACCATCACCGCGAGCATGTCCATGTCCACCATCGCCTTGAGCGCGTTGTTGGGCACCAGCCCGACCACGAAGTCGGCGCCGGTGGCGCTCACCGAGGGCGCGGGCGGCGGCGCCGCCGTGGACTGCTCGAGCAGCCGCTGCTTGAGTTCCGGCGACAGGCCGTCGCCCGGCCGCAGCACCTGCACCAGCGTGACGCCGATCATCACCGCGATGCTCGAGACGACGACCGTGTAGGCGAAGGTCTTGAGGCCGATGCGGCCGAGCGCGCGCAGGTCGCCGAGCCCCGAGACCCCGAGCGCCAGCGCCGAGACCACGAGCGGGATGACCAGCATGAACAGCAGGCGCAGGAAGATCCTGCCGCCCGGCTCGGTGACCCCCGCGACGAAGCCCTTCAGCCACTCGGCGTCGCCGGACGTCAGGTTGGCGACGATGCCGAGCACGACGCCGAGCACGAGGCCGGCCAGCATGCGGTAGGAGAGCGAGGCGGACATGGCGCGGCAGTATCCGCGCCGGGGGGGGCGGGCGCAATCCGGCCGCCCCGCGCCGGCGTGCGGGGAACCGCCGGGGACGCTAGGCTGCGTCCATGCACCGGCCCCGCTCCGTCATCGCCCTCACGCTTCTCCTGCTCGCCGCCGTCCCGGCCGGGCGGGCGGGCGCGCAGTCGCTGCCGACCGACTTCGTGGACCAGCAGCTCGTGCCCGGGCTCGCCTTCCCGGTCGGATTCGACTTCCTGCCCGACGGCCGCGTGCTGTTCGTGGAGCAGTTCACCGCGCGCGTGCGGCTGGTCGAGGGACTTGCGCTGTCGAGCGTGGACCCCGTGCTGACCGTGCCCGGCGTGCGCACCGGCCCCGAGCGCGGACTGCTCGGCATCGCCGTGGACCCGCGCTGGCCGGCCGAGCCCTACGTGTACGTGCACGCGAGTTCGGTGACCGAGCGCACGCGCATCTCGCGCTTCCGTGTCTCGGGCGACCTCACCGGCACGACCGGCGCCGGATTGACGGCCGACCCCGCCTCGCGTCTGGATCTGCTCGACGACATCCCCGACATCCAGTTCAACCACAACGGCGGCACGGTGCGCTTCGGTCCCGACGGATTGCTCTATGTCTCGATCGGCGATGACGCCGTGCCGTGCGCGGCGCAGGACACGGTGAGCCTGCGCGGCGTGCTGCTCCGACTCGAGGTGCGCAACCTCCCCGATGGCCCCGGCCGCGCCAGCCACGCGATCCTCACGCCGCCCGACAACCCCTACGCGACGCACCCGGACTCCAACGCCCGGCTCGTCGCGGTGACCGGTCTGCGCAATCCCTTCCGCTTCCAGGTGGATCCGGTGCGGCGCTGGCTCCTGGTGGGTGACGTCGGCCAGAACACCTACGAGGAACTGGACGTCGTGCGCCTGCCGGGCGGCACGGGCGGCCTCGGCGGCGGCCTCGGCGCCGACTTCGGGTGGCCGTGGTTCGAGGGCCCCGCCGCCTACATCACCTGCGCCGGCTCGAACGCCGGCCGCGTCGGCCCCTCCTACAGCTACGACCGCACCAGCGGGGGAGCGGCCTCCATCATCGTCGCCGGCGCCTACCGGCCGGCCGGCGGCGGCGCCGACTGGCCCGCCGAGTACCACGGCGACGTGTTCATGAGCGACTACTACACGGGCGTCCTGCGGCGGCTCCGTCCGTCGGGCGGCGTGCTCGCGCTGGCGCCCGTGGTGCCGGGGCAGCCGAGCGGCGTGGCGTGGGCGACCGGTCTGACCGCGGCGGCCGACTACCGCGTCGGCCCGGACGGCTCCTTCTGGTACCTGCGCCAGGCCGTCAACAACCAGAACAACTCGGGCAGCCTGCGGCGCATCGTGTACACGGGTGCTCCCGGTCCGCCCCCCTCGGGCCCGTTCGCATTCTCCATCGCCGTGTCGCCGCAACCGGCCGTCGGACAGGCGACCATCACCTACACGCCCACCGCCGCATCCCGGCTGAGCGTGTACGTGCACGACCTCTCGGGGCGTCTCGTCCGCACGCTGCTGGAGGACTCCGAGCGCGCCTCGGCGCGCCAGGACCTGACCTGGGATGGCCGCGACGACGCCGGCGCCACGCTCCCCGCCGGCGTCTACCTGGTGCGGGCGACGGCCGGCGGGCTCGTGCGGACGCAGCGGCTGGTGCTGGTGCGCTGAGCGGGGCGGGCCCCCCGGCCCGTGGGACCGACTTGTCGGGCGCCCCCCCGATGCGAGACGATTCCCCGCGTTCCATGCACCATTCCGGCGACCCGCCCCGCCGGAGACGGGCTCGCGCCGCTCGAGCCCCCTTGCGCCAGGCCCATCCCCGCGGCCCGGCGGCCACAGTCCGATTCCCCGACCGTCCACACCGTGCGGCCGCTCGCGGCATCGCAAGGGGCGCTTCGCGACCCCTCGCCGCCACTCGCGCCGACATGGAGGCTCACCCGGCATGACCCCGGTCCGACTTCCCGCTCCGCTCCTCGCCTGCCTCCTCCTCGGCGTCGTGCTCGTACCGCGCGCCCGGGCTCAGGCCACCGTGCCGGCCGACTTCGCCGATGTCGGCATCGAGGCGGGACTGAACCTGCCGACCTCGATCGCGTTCATCCCGGACGCCGGGCTCAACGCCGGACGCCGGCTGCTGTTCGTCGAGCAGTACAGCGCGCGGCTCCGCCTGCTCGTGGACGAGGACCTCGCCACGCTCGATCCGGTCGGCACCGTGCCCCACGTGAACATCTCGGGCAGCGAGCGCGGGCTGCTCGGCGTGGCGGTGGACCCGCGCTGGCCGGCGTCGCCCTACGTCTACCTCTCGTACAACTCGATTGAGAGCGGCACGTTCATGCGCGTCTCGCGCTTCACGCTGACCGGCGACACCGGCTTCATGGGCGACGGCTCACTGACGCTCGACGTCGCCTCGCGTCACGACCTGCTCGCCGACGTGCCGGACAACGCGTTCAACCACAACGGCGGTGCTCTGCGGTTCGGCCCCGACAGCATGCTCTACGCGAGCTTCGGCGACGACGCCATCGGCTGCGCCGCGCTCGACTCCGTGAGCCTGCGCGGCGTCATCGTGCGCCTCGACGTGCGCGGCCTGCCCGACGGTCCCGGCCTGGCCGACAAGAGCCAGCTCGCGGCCGCGGGCAATCCGTTCCTGGCACGGCCCAACCCCAACACCCGGCTCCTGGTGGCGCTCGGTCTGCGCAATCCTTTCCGCTTCCACGTGGACGCGGTCACGCGCGAACTCATGGTGGGCGACGTCGGGCAGAACGCTTGGGAGGAGATCTCGCTGTTGCGGCTGGGGCAGAGCGGCGGCTGGCCCTTCTTCGAGGGATTCGCCACCTTCACCACCTGTGCCGGACGCAGCGCGAGCGGTCACGCGCAGCCCATCACCGTCTACGACCACAATGTCGGGCTGTCGGTGATCGGAATGGATGTGTATCGCGCGCCCGCGGGCGGCGCGTACGCGTTCCCGCCCGCCTACGAGGGCGACATCTTCTTCTCCGACTACTACACGGGATTCATCCGCCGCCTGTCGTGGAACGGCGAGCGTCTCACCGAGGGCGCCGTGAACTCGCCCGTGATGACGGAGTGGGGGGGCGGCGTGCGCCAGATCGCCGACGCGCTCGTCGGCCCCGACGGCGCCATCTGGTACTGCCGCCAGTCCAACAACTTCGCCGCCAACTCCGGCCAGATCCGCGCCATCCGCCACGTCGGCGCTCCCGTCAGCGTGCCCGGGGCGGCCCTGACGGGCCTCCGGCTGAGCGCACCCGCGCCGAATCCCGCGACCGACGGCGCGCGCTTCGAGTTCTCGCTGCCGGCCGCCGGCGCCGCGCGGCTCGAGGTGCTCGACCTGCAGGGCCGTTCGGTCCGCGTGCTGGCCGACGGCGATCACGTCGCCGGCACGCATCGCGCCTCATGGGACGCGCGCGACGCGCTCGGCCGGCGCGTTCCCCCCGGGCTCTACCTGGCGCGCCTCCAAGGCGGCGCCGGAACGCGCCTCGCGCGGCTCGTCCTGACCCGCTGAGCCGGGGCGGCGGCCCCCGCGTCCTTGGGCTATCCTGACGCCACGTCACCCCACGGGCGGCCGCATCGCCCTCGCCCGCGCCGTCAGGAGGAGCCATGAACCCCGTCGCCACCGGCCGCCCCGCCGCGGTCACCCTCGAGTCGCTGCCGCCCTACGCCCCGACCACCTACTTCGACTTCCGCCAGGCCGAGCCCCGCGCGGCGTTCGAGCAGGCGCTGGCCCAGGTCCGCGCCCGGCTCGGGCAGGAGCATCCGCTCGTCATCGGGGGCGAGCGCCTGAAGGGCACCGGCACGTTCACCAGCGTCAATCCCTCGCGGCCCTCGGAGATCGTCGGACGCTTCCAGTCGGCCTCCGCCGAGCAGGCGGCGCACGCCGTCGACGTGGCCTTCACCGCGTTCCGCACCTGGTCGCGTGTGCCGGCCGGCGAGCGCGCGGCGCTGCTCGTCGAGGCGGCCCGCCGCATGCGCGAGCGCCGCCACCAGTTCTCCGCGCTCATGGTGGTCGAGGCGGGCAAGAGCTGGAACGAGGCGGACGCCGACACGGCCGAGGCCATCGACTTCCTCGAGTTCTACGCGCGCGAGATGCTGCGCTACGCCCAGCCGCAGCCGGTGCACCAGATGCCGGGCGAGCGCGACGAGCTGGTGTACCTGCCGCTCGGCGTCGGCGCCGTGATCCCGCCGTGGAACTTCCCGCTGGCCATCTGCGTCGGCATGACCGTGGCCGCCGTCGTCACCGGCAACACGGTGGTGATGAAGCCCTCGAGCGACACGCCCGCCATCGCGTGGGCGTTCTTCGAGCTGCTCGAGGAGGTCGGGTTGCCCGCGGGCGTCGTGAACTTCGTCACGGGCGGCGGATCGGTCGTGGGGGACGCCATCGTGCGCCATCCGCGGACCCGGTTCGTGTCGTTCACGGGTTCCAAGGAAGTCGGCATCGGCATCAACCGGCTGGCCGCCGAGGTGCAGCCGGGGCAGATCTGGCTCAAGCGCGTCGTGGCCGAGATGGGCGGCAAGGACGGCATCATCATCGACGACGAGGCCGACCTCGACGCGGCGGCGCTTGGCGTCGCCCAGGCGGCCTTCGGCTTCCAAGGCCAGAAGTGCTCGGCCTGCTCGCGCGCCATCGTGGTGGACAAGGTGCACGACG
>CAZMQP010000032.1:0-14251 GCA_964568385.1 uncultured bacterium | reverse complement strand
TCGGGGCCGGGCGCCCGTCCGACGTCGAACAGCGTGCAGAGGTTGGGGTGGTTCAGGGACGAGACGGTCCTGGCCTCACGCTCGAAGCGGGCACGCACCTCGGGGTGCAGCGAGAGGTGCTCGGGGAGCACCTTGATGGCGACGTCGCGGCCCAGCCGCGTGTCGCGGGCTCGGTACACCTCGCCCATGCCGCCCGCGCCGAGCGGCGAGAGGATCTCGTAGGGACCGCACCGGGTGCCGGAGGGGAGCGACATGAGAGCGGGAATGTAACCGCGCCGCCTCCAAGATGGCGAGGGGGCGGGGCCCTGCGGGTGGAGCGGCCGAGTCCCCGGGTGCTACCGTCCCGCCCATGCTCACGATCGCCGTGGTCGCCGTGCTGCTGGTCGCCGTGGCCATCGCCTCGGTCGTCGCCGCCTATCGCAGCGGCTCCGCCGCCTGGAACCGCGAGTACGGGCTCGGCGGTTTCGGCCTGACGGTCGAGATGTCCTACCTGGTGCTGACCGCGCTGTCGGCGCTGGCGATCGCGGTCATCATGAACGACGCCTTTCGCACGATCTTCCTCGCGGGCGGCTGGCGCAGCCCGTGGTTCCTCGGCGGGGGCATCGTCATCGTGTCGGGGGCCGGGCTGTATCTGCTCGGGATCGCGCCCTCGATCCTGCGCCGGAAGCAGGACGTGGCGCCCGCGCGCTTCGCGGCCGAGTGCGTGCGGCCCTACGCGCTCTATGCCCCCTTCGCCCTCGTCACCTGGGCGGGGCTGGTGCTGCCGGTGCTGGCGATGGTGACCGTGTCCATCCACGCCGACCTCGGGCTGATGCAGCGCACCCGTGCCGAGCTGGCGGCGCACGGGGCGGCCGCCGTCGCCGAAGCCGAGGTGGCGGCCGAGGCGCCCGAGGCGCAGAGCGAACTGTTCGCGATCGCGCACCGCGGCGCCACCGACCTCGTGACCCGCATGGTCAGCCGCTACCTGTGGGTGGTGGGCGTGTTCATGGTGTTCGTGATCGTGCTGCTCAACACGCGGATCACGTCGGTGTTCACCGAGGAGTCGCAGGACGCGTTCAAGTGGCTCATGTGGGTGCTGCTCGCGGTGGCGATGGCGATCTGCCTCTACGGGCTCGCGCAGTACGAGGGCCTGCGCATGACGGCGATCGGCGTGCAGGAGCGGCTCGAGGCGGTGGCCGCGACGCAGGCCGAGCTCGCATTGCTCACCGCCGCCCGGACCGCGTTGGTGGCGCTGCGCGACGAGGGTCCGGTGCACTTCCTGCGGCGCACGCTCGAGGGCGGCAGCCTGTGGCTGCTGTTCTTCAGCTACGCGCTGCAGATCATCATGGCCAAGGTGACGCACCGCTCGGTGGTGCGCGTGATCTTCCCGACGCCGGTGGCGCGGTTCCTCGATGCGTTCATGCTGCCCGGCGAGGAGCAGAAGGCTTGAATGGCGCTCCAGGGCGGCGGGTGCTCGGGCGCGGGCGAGGCGCGGTCATGATGTGGGTGGCGGCCGGGGTCGTGCTGGCGATGGCCGTATGGCTGTGGCGGGCGCTGACGGCCTACGCGCCCGGGGCCGCGACGCCGGCCGAGACGAGCCCCGCGGCCGACGGCGTGCCCGCGGCGCCCGAGACCCTCGACGTGCTCACGTGGAACCTGGGGTTCGCGAGCCTCGGCCGCGAGATGGACTTCGTGGCCGACGGCGGACGGCGCCGCCGCGCCGAGAGCGCGTCGCGCGTGCAGGAGCATCTCGACGCCATCGTCCGGCACCTGCAGACCGAGGCCGCGGACGTGCGTCTGCTGCAGGAGGTGGCCGAGGCGTCGTGGATGACGCACGGTGTGGAGCTGCGCGCTCGCCTGCGCGCCGAGGTGGATTCCTCGGCGTTCGCCTTCGCGCCCATGGTGAGCATCACCGGCGTGCCGGGGCTGGGGCGGCTGGTGGTGGGACAGGCGACGTCGTCGCGCTGGGGCATCGCGGCGGCGGTGCGGCACGCGCTGCCGACGCGGGCCGGGGCGCTCGGGATCGTGCTGCAGCATCACTGCGCGCTCGAGACGCGGCTGCCCGCACGCGACGGCGGACCGGGCTGGAGCATCTTCAACGTGCATCTGGCCGCATTCGATGACGGCGCATTGCGCCGGGCCCAGTTGACCGAGGTGATCCGGCTCGCGCAGGCCTCGCATGCGGCGGGGCATCGGGTGGTCGTCGGCGGCGACTGGAATCTGCGACTGTTGCCGAGCGAGTTCCCGGCCAGCGCCGATCCGCGGCACCGCTTCTGGCTGCGCGACCTGCCCGAGGGCGCCGCGCCGGCCGGCTGGCGCTGGGCCGCGGACCCGCGCACTCCCACCAACCGCACGCTCGAGGCGCCCTACGTGCCGGGCGTCAACCACACCAGCATCATCGACGGCTTCCTGGTGTCTCCCGGGGTCGAGGCGCTGAGCGTCGAGACGCGCGACCTGGGCTTCGAGCACTCCGATCATCACCCGGTGCGGCTGCGGGTGGCGGCGAAGTAGCGGCGCGCGACCTGCCCGCCGCGCGGATCAGGGCTCGCGCGACTCTGCCATCTGCTCGTGCGGCGGCTCGACCGGCCGCACCATGAGCGCCTGCTCGCGCTCGATGTAGACGAGCCCCGCCTTGGCGCCGCGCGGCTTGCGCACGTACTTCTTGAGCGTGTAGTGCACCGGCACCTTGCCGGCCGTGCGCGCCTTGCTGTGGAAGGCCGCCCAGCTCGCCACCTCGAGCAGCGTCGCCTTGCTGGGCTCGTTGGGGCCCTTGCCGCGGCGCAGCACCACGTGCGAGCCCGGGCAGCCGTGCGCGTGGAACCAGTAGTCCTCGGGCCTCGCCAGGTGCAGCGTGAGATGGTCGTTGCCCTCGCTGCTGCGGCCGATGAGCACGTCCCAGCCCTCGAGCGTGCGGTAGCGCCAGGGATTCAGCTTGCCGAGCACTTCGGGCTTGGACTTGCGTGGCGCCGCCGTGGTGGGGCCCTTGGGGGGCGGGGCCGATTCGCCGAACCCGAGCTTGCGCCTCGGCAGCACCTCGGGGGCACGGATCTGCGAGCGGAGCCCAGCGGACAGCGTGGCGAGCACGCGCTCGAGCACGAGCTGCGCGCCGGCGCGCACGTCGTCGTCGGAGGCGTTGGCGTGGTCGTCGAGTTGCGCGCGCAGTTGCGCGATCTCGGCGGTGAGCGCCTCGATCCGGGGCGGCACCTCGCGCAGGCCGCGTTCGGCCTTGGCGGCACGCTTGAAGTAGCGCGCCGCGTTGGTTGGCGCGGCGATGCCCGGGGCCAGTTCGATCTCGATGGTGCGCGACTCGTCGGCCGGATCGGGCAGCGACACGCGCTCGGCCCGCGGCGGCACCAGGTGCGCGAACGCCAGCAGCGCCTCGCCGGCACGCCGGTACTCGGCGCCCCTGGCGGCCTCCTCGAGGTCGCCCTTCAGCGCTTCGAGCCGCCGCTTGTGCTTGTCGAGCAGGCGCTTGAGCGCGCGGCGCACTTCGAGCGCACGGGCCTCGGCCGGGTCGGGGGTGTCGGGGAGGATGGGCTCGGACATGGGGCGCAACGTTAGGCGGCGCACAGGGCGGCGGCAAACGCGAGCGGCCGCTCGTCGCCGCGGGGTCGGCGCTGCAGGCGACAAGCGGCCGCTGGCTCGATGTGCGAGGGATCAGTGCCGGCTGGCTCTTCCTGGCAACGCTGCGCGACCGGCGTTCGGTGCGGGCGTCGCGATCGGTAGCCGGTCCGGTGAGCGCAGCGCCGACAGACCCGAGCCGCCCTGCCGCGACATGCCCCACAGATCACCGAGCACGAAGTCGACCAGCGCCTGCGCGTCGGGCCGCGCCACGTCCCAGATCGCGAAGCCGCTCAAGACGGTCGGGGCGTTCGAAGGGCCGCGGTAGTACGTCATGACCGGCCGCTCGTACGTCCGTCCGGGAGGGAACAGCGCGCCCGTGGAACCATCGAGTGAGTAGAGCGTGTCGAGCGTGCTCTGTTCGTCGACGACGAACGGGTCGGGGTCGACGTCCTCGAGGATCGAGTTGGGCTGCGTGAGGTAGGCGACATCGAGGTTGCTCAGATAGAACGCCGGGCCGGCACTCGCGGAGCGTGTCGGCGGGATCGCGTCGGTCGCTGCCGTTCGCCGTCTCAGGGTGGGCGGAAGGTGCGAGGCGGCCGAAGCCGAGCGCTGGATCTCGAGCGTGCTGCGCCCGTAGATGAGCTCGGACTTCCAATGGAACTGGTCGTGCATCATGCGGCCCGGCACGAGTTCGCCCTGCGATGGACCGGCACTGCTGAAGATCATGCCGAACAGCCCGGCATCATTGCTCGTGCTGTTGTGATCGATCAGGCTCGCGAGCGGACCTCCCGCACCGACCAGCCAGACACGGCCACCGAGCGCGATGTACGCCTGCAGCACACTCGACTGAGCGCTCTGGCTCATGTGACGGAGCGCCGTCATCGGGCGCGAGGGGTTGAGCGGATTCGACAGCAGCGCCGACGCTCCATCGACCATCCAGATCACGTGGCGGTACTGAGCAAGCACCTGAAGCGGAACGGCATCGCTGGGCCGATCGAATCCCCGCTGGGTCCCCAGGGTGTCGAACGCGTATCCCGCCAGCAGCCCCGGCGGACTGAGTACGGGGGCACTCGAAGAAGGCGGGCAGTTGGCGGAGATGCCGCGCCACGGAACGTTGCCGCGTGCGTAGAGGAACGTGTCGAGTTCTGCGGCCGTCGGCCAAGCGACCGTTGAAGGGTAGGGGCGCAGGCACTGGCCGCCATTGGCCGCGAGGAACGAGTCGCCCGTGAGGCGCGTGTCATCGACGACGAGGAGGTTGTGGTTGAGCGTGGCATCGAAGGCGCTGAACCCCTGGAAGAACCCCGAGCGTCTTCCGGCGTTGTCGGTGACCTCGATGTGGAGCTCGTGAAACCCCGATTGGAGCGGCCCCACGATGCCGCTCGTGGAGTTGAGACCTGCGAGACTCCAGCGCCACCAGTCCGTCGCCTCGTTCTCGCGCATCGTGTCATCGGAGGGGTCCACCAGATCCATCGCCCAGCGATAGCCCTTGATCGTCGTGCCTGGCGCCGGGACCGCATACCAACTGAGACGAATCGGCTGCCCCGCCGGGATGCGGATGGAGGGAGAGCCGAACTCATGGGGGTGGTACTGGGGCGGAGGGACGATCTGGGAGCCGAACCCCCAACTCAGATACAGGGTCGGCCCGGGTCCTCCGGCCGGCGCCGTACGGAACTGCAGCATGTTGGTCGTGAGGCTGAAGTGCGGCGAATACGCGCCGGTCTCGTCGAACGCGACGATCACGAAGAGGCGCGACTCGTTGTCGCTCTCTCCGTCGATTCCGAGGAACTCGCGGGAGCCATCGAGCGAGTCCCAGCCCGCGAACCCCGTCGGAGCGTAGAACCGGCGCAGCGAGTCGGGATCGGCGAGCCACGTCGCGATGCCCGGTGAGTCTCCGGGTCGGAACAACTTGTACCTGTAGTGGCTCGGCTGCGTCGACGGGCTGCCGTCGAGATCCTGGCCCCGCCAACGGATATCGAACGGTTGGACGAGCGAAGGCCCGAGCAGAGCGCTTGGCAGCGGCGAGAGGATCTGCACGACCGGCGCCACGGTGAGTGCATCGAACGACAGGACGAGCGGTTCTGAGAACCGCGAATCGTGCGGTGCGTTCGCCGCCACGGCACGCACGACGAACGTGCGGAACTCCCGAGTCTCGCGCTTGTCCGCGGCCGAGTTCGCTCGTGCCACCTCGAGCGAGAACTCGCGAGCCTGCGATCGCACCCAGGTCGTCTCGCGGCCCGCGGCCACCTGCGCAATCGTCGGTGGATCGATCGCGTATTCGTAGTGGCTCACGACGCCATCCACAGCGGAGCCCGACCAGCGGATCGCATACGAGGTCGCCTGCGACCCTTCGATGCGCTCGGGAACACCCGTCAGCTGAACGGATGGGCGCTGGTCCGAAATGAGCGCCGACATCGGGCGTGAACATCCGGAAACAAGCGCACCCAGAAGCGCGAGCAACGAGCCGATGGCGTGACCGACCGAGCGGCGACCAAGCATGGGATGCGGCCTCCGAAGCGCCTGAGCACTTCGCCCCGGTCTGGGGAGCGGCGGTGGGACTCGAGGTCCCAGATGGGTGCCCGTGTCCCCCATCGCGGAGAACGTAGCGAAGTGGCGTAGGCAATTGGAATAGGGAAGATGTGGAGGCGATAGGAACGCCGTGCGGCGCCTAGCCAGCAACCCATTGTCGCATTGAGCGTTGCGTCATTTGTTCATCCTGCCTCCTCCTCGAGATCGGTGGACCAGGCTGGCCGTCATGCGGCTATCAGGTCTCTTTCCGTTCTCCAGAAATTCGTTGACCCTGTCCTGACGTAATCGCTAGTTTTCTTGAAGTTGCCCGGTGCAGCGATTTTCGGCGTTGGAGTGCTCGCCCCGTGATCCCCCTCTCGATCCGGCCCGAAGATCCCGAACTCCGCTCCATGGCGGCCGCGTGCCGCCGTGGGGTTTCGTGTTCTGTGTGCGAGCCTGCCGCCGATTCCGGGCCGGCTGCTCCCGAAGGCTCCGCCCACACGCCAGGGGAGTCGCGGACATGACGTCATCGCGGAAGTGGGGGATGCGAGCGCTCGCGCTCGCCATGGTGCTCAGCCTGCTGATGGCCCCCGTATCGGCCATCGCCCGAGGCGGGCACAACAACGGCGACGAGACCCAGGACCAGTTGGAGCCCGTGGGTGAGCTGTTGGTGGGGGATCCGGATGACGGCGGCGGTCAGCGCACACGCCGTCCGGGTGAAGGCGAATTCCCGCAGAGCTATCTGCTGGCAATCCTTCGAGGCCTGATTTCGGGCACTCGAGTTCCAGTGTTCGCTTCAGGACTGCGTGAAGTTGGGCTTCGCACAACAGCGGAGCTTGGACGTCCGCGCGGGGGTGAAAGGTGAGCTCGCGTTTGCAGCAGGCCCGCGCACTTAGTGCTTCCATGACCGCGGCGTCGGCTGAGGCAGCAACTCCTGCAGAAGCGGCTGCCCTCGTGGACTGCACTCTTGCGCTCCTCAAGGAAGGGGAGGCAACGGCCGGGCTTGAGCTCATTGACCAAGTGCTGGCCAGTCGGGCGGTCGATGAAGCACTCAGAGTCGAATTGCTGAGCATTCGACTTCGCTTCTTGATTCACCTCGACAGAAACTCGGAGGCCATCAGCGCTGCTTCGGAAGTCATGCGTATTGCTGCTGGGTTCGACAGCGACATGTGGCTGATTCGTGCGCAGGCTTCGAAGGCACTCGCGCTAGCTCGAACTGGGAGAACCAAGGAAGCGACGGAGGAACTCGGTCGACTTCGCCTCCAACTCCTTCAGCGCCCTGACTCATCTGAGCTCGCGATCGTCACCTCCAATCTCGCTGCTGTGCTTATCAACTTGGGCGAGTGGCAGAGCGCTCTGGTGAACTCTATGGAAGCCATCGTCAGTGGTCGGCGATCCGGTGATTACTTCTACGAGGCGATGGGTTGGTTCAACCACGCTCAATGTATGCGGGGCACTGGCCGCTGGGCGGCTGCAATCGAGTCGCTCTCAAATGCCGCGAATCTCTTCGAGGCGGGCGGCTGGAGCCACTGGAAAGTCAGGACGAGGCACACGCTAGCTGTTGTTCTTTGGAAGAAAGGGCAACTCTGTGAAGCGGCTGAGTTGTCTTCCGATGTGCTTACAGGAAAGCCTCACTTGCTCAGCCCTCTGAGCAGAGACTATGCGCAGCTCCTGTCCGCGCTGATCAGAATCCATCGTGGCGAGTTTAAGGAGGCGGTGTCCGCCCTGGCAGTACCTTGCACATCGCCTGTCGAGGACTACCCCCGCCCGTCCTGGCTTTGCGCCGAGTACGCGGCCGATGTCGAGCTGGAGCAGGGGCGGTTCGAGGTCGCGCTGGAGCAACTGGACAGGCTGCGCCCGCAGGTCGTCGCGCTGGCTCCGCGAGGGGACGTCATCGCCGAGATCCAGCGCCGCCGCGCCGAGTGCCTGCTTCATCTCGGCAAAGTCGAGTCCGGCATCGAGGCCGTGCGCGAGGCCGAGTCCATCGCGCGTGAGTGCGGTGATGCCTACGAACTGGCGTGCGCGCTGCGCGTGCTGGGGCTCCTGCTCGCGCGCGCCGGCAAGCCGGTCGAGGCGCAGGGGGCGTTCGCCCGGGCCTTCCAGATCTTCGACGAGATCCAGACGCCCTACGAGTGGGGAAAGCTCTGGATGTCCTACGGCGACTGGCTCTGCTCCGCGCACTCCCAGCACTACTTCAGCCTTCGCGCCGCGCAGGACGCCTACCGCGCGGCGATCGAGCACTTCGACGGCATGCGCGCCGAATACAAGCTCGGCGAGGCGCATCAGCGGCTGGCTGCACTCGACGCCCGGCTCAAGGAGGAGTCCGACCGCGAGGCCGAGGACGCCCAGATCCGTCCCCGACCGCGGCGCCGGCCCGTCCGTGACATCGAGCTCCAGCGCCGTGTGCAGTGGGCCTACGAGACGTTCGGCCTCGTCACGCGCCACAAGCCGTTCCTCGACATGCTCGACCAGATCGCGGCCCTCGCCACCAGTGAGATCCCGGTGCTGGTGCTGGGCGAGTCGGGCACGGGCAAGGAGCGCATCGCGCGCGGCATCCACAACCTGTCGGGCCGCACGGGTGAGTACGTGGCCATCAATTGCAGCGCCATCCAGCCCACGATGCTCGAGGCCGAGTTGTTCGGCTACGTGCGCGGCGCGTTCACGGGCGCGGATCGCGACAAGCCGGGCCTGTTCGAGGCGGCGGATCGGGGCACGGTGTTCCTCGACGAGATCGGCGAGATGAGCGTGGACCTGCAGGCCAAGCTCCTGCGCGTCCTCGAGAACGGTTCGCTGCGGCGCATCGGCGCGACCACCGACTCGCGCGTGCGGGTGCGCCTGCTGGCGGCGACCAATCGCGAACAGTCGAAGCTCGCGAGCGGCGACGGCTTCCGCTCGGACCTCTACTTCCGCCTCGCCCACGCGGTGTACACGCTGCCGCCCTTGCGCGAACGAGGGGACGACGCCGAGGTGCTGCTCGACCACTTCCTCGACACGGTGGGCGAGGAGGAGGGCAAGCGCCTGCGCCTGTCCACGGCCACGCGCGAGCGGCTTCTCGAGTACACGTGGCCGGGCAACGTGCGCCAGCTGCGCGCGCTGGTGCATCGCCTGGTGGCGCAATCGAGCGACGGCCATGTGGTCACGCCGCGCGAGCTGCAGCTCGACGACGCGGCGGCGCCGCGCAACTTCCTCGAGGAGATGGAGGAGCAGGAGCGCCGGCGCATCCTCGACGCGCTCGAGAAGTCGAGCGGCGTCAAGGCCGACGCGGCGCGCATGTTGCGCCTGTCCCGCACCACCATGCTGGCCAAGATGAAGCGCTATCGCATCCCCATGTAGAGGCCGGTGCCGTCCCTGACCGGTCCCGGCCCGACGTCCGTCCGGGCCTGCGAACGCCGCGATCCCCCTCGCGGCGTTTCGCTTTCGGAGCCGGGCGTCCGGGCCCGCGGTCCGGGTCAGCCGGTCGAACTGGCTCCGGGCGTGCACCTCAGGAACCGCTCCCGCCCAAGGCCGGCCAACGCCGCCCGCACGCGCTGCTCCAAGGGTGCATCCGTCATCTCGTCGCACATCGCGGCTCCGCGTTGTGCCTCCTGCATCCGGTACCCGAGCTGGCGGAGCCACGGCACGATCTCGGCCCGACGTGCCTGCAGGGCAGGTGGTTCCGGAACCACCTGAATTCCTTGAGAATTCTGGGGGTCCTTCTGGCGCACGGCCTCGGCCGCCGTCGGCGCCGCGCTCGCCGGGGCCTTGGCCCGAGCTCGGCGAGCCCGCGCCTGCTCGCGCCTGGCCGCCATGAACCCGGCACCGAAGACTCGCTCGGCTTCGTACTGGTTGTGGGCACGGCAGCGCAGCCGCAGATTCTCGGCAATCGTCTCGCCGCCCCTCGCCACCGGCACCACGTGGTCGAACTCGAGCCGCTCGTGGGCGGGGCAGCGCCGGCCGGCCTCGCTCACGAACGAGCATCGGCCGCCATCGCGCTGCCACACGGTCAGCCGCACATCGGCGGGCACGTAGCGGCCGCTCGTCGCGCCTCGCCGGGGCCGGGTGCGAGCGCCGCGTCCGAACACGCGCCTCTCCTCGGCTTGGACCAACTGGATCAGCGCGCGCTTGAGGATCTGCGAGGCGTCGCCGGTGGGGATGACCCTGCCGAGCAGCGCCCTGGCCAGACGCAGCAGGTCCTGCGCTTCCGGGTCGAGCGAGACGCGCAGCTCGAGGCGGGCGAGTGGCGAAGCGGCCGCGGTCGTGCCCACGGCGGGCGTCGCGAGTCCGGACTCGGGGGGGCTGGTCGCGTGAAACGACCCGTCGGAGCCGGCTACCTTCGAATTCTCAAGGAATTCAGGTGGTTCCGGAACCACCTCATCGGCCGCGGGCGCGTGCGGGTCGGGCGGGGGGCCCTGGGGTGGGCATCGCGCGGCGAGCAGGCTCGCGACCTCGGCCTTGGTCCGGCGCGTCGCGGCGGCGATCAGGTCCCCGGCGGACTCGGTGGTCAGGTGGGGCGCCAGCAGCACCACGGCGCTCAGATGAAGCCGCCCGTCCTCGATGGCCGCGAGGAGCGCCGGGAACCTGCGGGCCGCGCGCGCGGCCCGGATGCGCTTGAGCGCCTCGTCCGCCGACATGCCGAGTTCGTGCATGCAGTAGGCATGCATCGAGGGATACGCGGCGGGCAGATGCAGCCTCCGCTCCTCGGCCTCGGCCAGGTAGATCAGCAGTTCGGCCGTCGCGACGCGCTCGCGCGCGGCCAGGGACTTGAGTTCGCGAAGCAGGGCGTGGTCGGCGAGGTGGCCGAGTGAGCGAGTCCGCATGACGGGCATCCGCTGGGGGCGGGTCGCGGGGGCGACTTCACCTTGTATCACGCGGGTTCGGCGCGTTCGTGCGTGAGCGGGCGCGCCGAAACGGCGGGCCGGACGAGAACGTTTCTCGACTTGGTCCCGGCGCGGCTTCAGGCGGCACGCCGGACGCATGGGATCGCGCGCCCTCTGGCCCCCGCGAGTCCCGGGCAGGCGCGTCCCGAACGGGCGTCAAGCGGATTCCCGCGGAGCATCGCGGCTTCGAAGGGGCGATCCTCCGCGAAGGCGCCGTGCTCCGGCGGGCCCCCGATGCCAAACGCCCGCTGAAATCAGCCATCTGTCGCGCTCCCAACACCTTTGACGCCGGCTCTCACGGGCCGCTACTGTCCCCGGTTCCCAACCCCCACCGGAGGCCCCCCGCATGATCCGAAGCATGACCGGCTATGGCTCGGCCGAGATCGAGAAGGACGGCCATCGCCTGTCCGCCGAGATCCGCTCGGTGAACCATCGCTTCTGCGAGGTCTCGATGCGAGGCCCCAAGCGCGTGCTGGCGCTCGAGGACCAGGTGCGGCAGCTCATCGCCGAGCGCTTCTCGCGCGGCAAGTTCAATCTCTCGATCAGCTGGGCCGGCGCCGGGGACCAGGGCGACGTGCTCAAGCTCAACGAGCCGGTGGCCGACCGCTACTTCTCGCTCATGCAGACGCTGCGCACGCGCTACGGCATCCATGGCGACATCGACCTGCGCACACTGGCGACGCTGCCGGACCTGTTCACGTGGGAGAGCGCCCAGATCTCCGACGAGGAGACGTGGGACCTGGTCAAGCGCGTGGTCGAGAAGGCCTGCGACAGCATGAACAGCATGAAGGCGCGCGAGGGCGCGGCGCTGGCCGCCGACCTCGAGAAGCGCCTCGAGCTCATCCGCACGCAGCTGGAGCTGGTCTCCGAGCGCGCGCCGCTGCGGCCGCAGGAGGCCAAGGAGAAGATGGTCGCCCGCATCAAGCCGCTGCTCGACGAAGTGGACCTGGACCCCATCCGCATCGCGCAGGAAGTGGCGATGCTGGCCGACCGGCTCGACTGCACCGAGGAGTGCGTGCGGCTGTCCGCGCACCTCGACCAGTTCAAGCATCTCATCGACAGCAGCGAACTCGCCGGGCGCAAGCTCAACTTCCTGCTGCAGGAGATGAACCGCGAGGCCAACACCATCGGCTCCAAGGCCAACGATGTCGCCATCGCGCACGCGGTCATCATCATCAAGGAAGAGACCGAGCGCATCCGCGAACAGGTGCAGAACGTCGAATGACCGCCGACGCCTTCGATCCCGCGCAGCTGCCGCAGCGCTTCTCGCCGGGCGGGTTCCTCATGGTGCTCACCGGGCCCTCGGGCGCCGGCAAGGGCACGCTCGTCGAGCGCCTGCTCGAGGCGCGGCCGGACTGCATCTTCGCGGTGTCCTCCACGACGCGGCCGCGGCGGGGCGCCGAGCATGACGGCGTCGAGTACCGGTTCATCGACCGGGCCGAGTTCGAACGCAGGGTCGGGCAGGGCTACTTCCTCGAGTGGGCCGAGGTGCACGGGCATCTCTACGGCACCCCGGCCGAGGAGGTGGCGCAGCTCGAGAAGATGGGGCGCGTCGTGCTGCTCGACATCGATGTGCAGGGCGGCGAGTCGGTGCGCCGGCTGCGCCCGGATGCGGTCACCGTGTTCATCTATCCGCCGTCGCTCGAATCGCTGCGGCAGCGCCTGGCGCGCCGCGGCACCGACGGTCCCGAGGTGGTGGCGCAGCGCCTCGCCAACGCGCCGGGGGAGATGGCGCAGTGGCGGCACTACGACTACCTCCTGATCAACGACAATCTCGAGCAGGCCATGGCCCAGCTCTTCGCCATCCACGACGCCGAACGCGCCCGCGTCTCGCGGCTGCAGACGGGTTAGACTGTCCCCACCGCAACACCGCCCCTCCCGAAAGGAGAGCGACCCATGAAGCTGGCATCGTTTGTCCCGCCTCCGGGCAAGAGCAAGTACGAGCTGTCCATCATCGCCTCGCGTGAGGCGCGCCGCCTCAACGACTGGGTGCGCCGCTCGGGCGAGACCCTGCCGGGCAAGGTCACGGCCGTGGCGCTCGACCGCGTCATCCGCGACGAGGTCCCGTTCTACTACGAGGATCCCGCGCAGCTGATGATGGAGCCGATCGAGACCGCCGAGCCCACGCTCGAGTAGCGCGGCCGTGCTCCAGGGCCGCGTCGTCGTGGTCGGTGTCTCGGGCGGCATCGCGGCCTACAAGGCGTGCGAACTCGTCCGCCGGCTGCGCGACCGCGGCGCCACCTGCATCGTGGTGATGACGCCCGCCGCACGCGAGTTCGTCACGCCGCTCACGTTCCAGGCGCTCTCCGGCAATCCCGTGGTGAGCGACCTGTGGGGCGACCAGCGCCCGCGGTTCGACCTGCCCGCCACCCACGCCAGGCGCGTGCGCGGCAAGGTCGAGCACGTGGACGTCGCCGAGGTCGCCGACTGCATGGTGCTGGCGCCGGCCACGGCCGACCTCATCGCGCGCATCGTGCACGGCGTCGCGCCCGATGCGCTCACGTCGGCCGTGCTCGCCTCGCGCGCGCCGCTGGTCGTGGCCCCGGCGATGGACCTCGAGATGTGGCAGGCGAAGGCGACGCGCGACAACGTGCGCGCGCTGCGCGAACGCGGCGCCATCCTGGTGGGCCCGGATTCGGGGCCGCTGGCCTCGGGTCTCGACGGTCCCGGCCGGCTCGCCGACATCACCGCCATCGTGGACGCGTGCGAGCGCGCCGTGGCGCACCGCACCAGCATGCGCGACGTGCGCGTGGTGGTGGGCGCGGGCCGCACCGAGGAGCCGCTCGATCCCGTGCGCGTGCTCACCAACCGCTCGAGTGGCCGCATGGGCTTCGCCCTCGCCGAGGCCGCGCGCGACCGCGGCGCCCGTGTCACCGTGGTGTGCGGGCCGGTCTCGGTGGATCCGCCGCACGGCGTCTCGCTGGTGCGCGTCACCACGGCGCTGCAGATGCAGCGCGCCCTCGCCGAGGCCGCGCCGAGCGCGCACGTGGTGCTGATGGCGGCCGCGGTCGCCGACTACCGGCCGGCGAGCGCCTCGCGCCAGAAGCTCAAGCGCAAGGGGGCCGACGTCACGATCGCGCTCACGCCCAATCCCGACATCCTCGCGGGGCTCGGCCGGGCGCGGCCGCGCGGCCAGGTGCTGGTCGGCTTCGCGCTCGAGACCCACGATGGTGTGGCCCACGCGCGCGAGAAGCTCGCGGCCAAGCGCTGCCAGTTGATGGTGCTCAACTCGCCCGACTCGGGCATCGGCACCGAGACCAACCGGGTCACGTTCGTGGAGTCGCGCTCCACCGTCGAACTGCCCGAGCGCAGCAAGCGCGAGGTGGCCGAGGCCATCCTCGAGCGCG
>CAZMQP010000031.1:0-14375 GCA_964568385.1 uncultured bacterium | reverse complement strand
CGCTAGACGACTCGCGCACGCTCCTGGAGAGCGTCGGCGAGGGCCGCCAGACGGTCACGGTCGGCGGCCGCGAGCGGCACGTGGTCGGCTACCTCAACGACTTCCTGTTCTCGACCGAACAGATCCAGGGCCCCGTCGGCCGCCTCTCGGGCGGCGAGCGCAAGCGCCTGCAGCTGGCGCAGATCCTGTCGCGCCCCTCGAACATGCTGGTGCTGGACGAGCCCACCAACGACCTCGACCTGGAGACGCTCGAACTGCTCGAGGACCTGCTGCTCGCCTTCCCCGGCACGCTGCTCGTCGTGTCGCACGATCGCGCGTTCCTCGACGAGGTGGTCACCTCGACCCTGGCGTTCGAGGGCGGCGGCACCTGGCGCGAGTACGTCGGAGGCTATGCCGACTGGCAGCGGCAGCGGCCGTCGAGTGCGGATGCCGGCGGCGCCGAGGGCGCGGGCTCGGGCTCGGGCAAGCCGAAGGGCTCTCGCGGCGGCCGCGGGCCCAAGCTCGGGTTCAAGGAGAAGCGCGAACTCGAACAGCTGCCGGCGGCGATCGAACAGCTCGAGAAGGAGAAGGTGGCGCTGTTCGAGCAGATGGCCGCTCCCGACCTGCGCAGCACGCGTCAGTCGATGACCGCGCTGCAGCAGCGCGTGGCCGCGATCGACCTCGAACTCGAGGCGGCGTTCACGAGGTGGCAGGAGCTCGAAGCCAAGCTGAGCGCCGAGACCGCCTGAGCGGCGGCCTACCAGTCCGTCTGCCGGTAGTCCTTGAGGAACTGACCCGACACGTGCACGCCGGTGTTGAATCCGGTGATGATGGGATCGACGATGCGCGCTGCGCCGTCCACGATATCGAGCGGCGGGTGGAACCGGTGCTCGACCACCTTGCGCGCCGCGATGTCGTAGGGGTCCTCGTCGGTGACCCAGCCGGTGTCCACGCTGTTCATGTGGATGCCGTCCTGCAGATAGTCGGTGGCCGCGGTGCGCGTCATCATGTTGAGCGCCGCCTTCGCCATGTTGGTGTGCGGGTGCCGCGTCGTCTTGGCGATGCGGTAGAACTGCCCCTCGACCGCCGACACGTTCACGATGTGCTTGTCGCGCTCGGGCGACTTGAGCATGAGCGGCTTGAGGCGCGCGTTGAGCACGTAGGGCGCGATCGCGTTGACCAGCTGCACCTCGAGCAGTTCCACGGTCGAGACCTCGGCCAGGAGCAGCCGCCACGAGTTGCGGCCGCGCAGGTCGATCTGCTGCAGGTCCTGGTCGAGCCGCCCCTCGGGGAACAGCCCCTTCTGCGCCTGCTGCTCCTCGGGCAGGAGCCGCACCTGCGAGAGCTCGGCGGCATGCGTCAGCCCCGCCGTCTGCGCGATGTGCGGCGCGATCGTCTCGGGGAGCGAGGTGTCCTCGGCGGCAGGCAGCAGGTTGGCGCCGCGCAGCCCCTCGTAGGCACCGAGCAGCCGGCGCACGTGCTCGGGCGCGCCCTCCAGCGCCGCCGTCTCAGAGGCCATCATGTGCGCGTAGAACTCGGGCGGACGGCGCACGGTCTGGCAGGCGTTGTTGACGATGAAGTCGAGCCGGTCGCGCGTGGCGTTCAGGTGCGCGCAGAACGCCTCGACGCTCGGCGTGTGGCGCAGGTCGAGTCCGAAGATCTCGAGCCGGTGCCCCCACTGCTCGAAGTCGGGCTCAGCCGCGTAGCGCGCCGCCGAGTCGCGCGGGAAGCGCGTGGTCACGATGAGGTGGGCGCCGCAGCGCAGCAGCTTGAGCCCCGCCTGATAGCCGATCTTGACGCGGCCGCCCGTCAGCAGCGCGACGCGCCCCGAGAGATCGGCCAGCTCGGTGCGCTTGGCGTAGTTGAACTCGGCGCACTCCGGGCACATCTGGTCGTAGAAGTGGTGCACCCGCGTGAACGACTGCTTGCAGACGTAGCAGTGCTGCGGATCCACCGCCTCGCGGTACTCGGGCGGCGCGTGCACGTCCTGCGGCAGGAACCCCGCCGGCGGGAACACGTTGGGCGTGGTGAACACCGCCTGGCGCCGCAGCGCCCGGATGCCCGTCTGATGCAGCGTCGAGTCGTCGCGCACCGCACGGCTCTCCTTGCGCAGCCGCACGCGTGCCTTGGACATACGGCGGCGGGCCCTCGCATCGGGGCTGTAGAGCTGACCGGCCGCGGTGATGAGCCGCCTGCGGTCCTCGGGCGAGAGGTGCGCCAGCATGGCGCCGTCGCTCGACGCCTGCTCGAGCAGTTCGGTCAGCTCGCGCAGCCGCTCGACGAGTGCCTTGTCGCGGACGGCATCCACGGGAGTCGGGTCGGGGGTGGACATATCGGGGAACAGGTTACGGGCCGGGACGGCGCTGCGCTAGTCTGCCCTCCCATGACCGCCCTCGCCCCCCTTCGCACCCTCCGCGCCACGCGCTACGTGACGCCCCTGCGTGAGGGCGGATCGCTGCCCGCCATCGTCGAGGCGGACGACGACGGGCTCTACGTGCTCAAGTTCCGGGCGGCGGGCCATGGCACCCGGGCGCTGATCGCCGAACTCGTCACGGGCGAGCTGGCGAGGGCCGCGGGGCTGCGGGTGCCCGAGCTGGCGCTCATCCAAGTGGATGCGGCGCTCGGCCGAAACGAACCCGACGAGGAGATCCGCGACCTGCTCAAGGGCAGCGTCGGGATCAACCTGGGACTCGACTACCTGCCCGGCAGCCAGACGTTCGATCCGGCGGTGGGCCCGGCCCCCTCGGCCGAGGAGGCCTCGGAGATCGTCTGGTTCGACGCGTTCACCTCGAACGTGGACCGCACCGTGCGCAATCCGAACCTGCTCGAGTGGCACCGGCGGCTGTGGCTGATCGACCATGGCGCCTCGCTCTACTTCCATCACGCCTGGGACGACGCCGAGGCGGCGAGCCGGTCGAGCTTCACCCCCGTTGCCCAGCATGCGCTGCTGCCGTGGGCCACGGGGATCGCCGCCGCCGGCGCACGCCTGGCGCCGCGCCTGACGCCCGAGGTCATCGAGTCCGTGCTGGCCCGCGTGCCCGACGACTGGCTCGCCGGCGAGCCGCGCTTCGCCAGCCCCGGCGCGCACCGCGCGGCTTACGCGTTCCACTTCTCGCGGCGGCTCACCGCCGCGGCGACGTTCGAGGAGGAGGCCCAGCGTGCCCGCGCTCGTCTCGTTTGATCACGCCACCGTCCGCGTGGTCCCGCGCGTGGACCGCGAGGAGTTCGTGAACGCCGGCGTGATCCTGTTCTGCCTCGAGCGCGGCTTCCTCGAGGCGCGCGTGTCGCTCGACCTCTCGCGCGTGCTGGCGCTGCATGCGCAGGCCGACACCGCGCTGATCGCCGGGCACCTCGCGGCCATCCCACGGCTGTGCGCGGGCGGCGAGGGCAGCGGGCCGATCGGGCAGCTCGACCTGCGCGAGCGCTTCCACTGGCTGGTGGCGCCGCGCAGCACGGTCATCCAGACGGGCCCGGTGCACACCGGCCTGTGCGACGATCCCGCCGCGGCCCTGGAGCGGCTGTTCGCGAGACTGGTGGGCTGAGCGCTCCGCGCGGGCGTTACTGGACCCGCACGGTGCGGCGAGTCAGCGCCGTCCCCGCGCCGCTGGCGCTCACGAAGTAGCTGCCGCTCGGAACCGGCTTCCCGTCACCGTCGCGTCCGTCCCACAGCACCGAGTAACTGCCCGGCGCCAGCGGCTCGTCGCGCAGCAGACGCACCACCCGCCCCGCGGTGTCGAGCACCGACACGCGCACGTGCGTCGCGCGCGGCACCGAGAACCGGATCAGCGTCGAGGAGGTGAACGGGTTGGGTTCGCTGGGCGCCAGCGTGACCCCCGCGGGCAGCGCGGCGCCCAGGCGCACCTCGATGCGGCCGATGGCGTACTCGGCTCCGGCGATCACCTCGCGCAGCTCGTAGGTGACCCGCTGGTCACTCGCGGGCGGCGAGTCGTGGAGCACGTGCAGCCCCGCGCCGTAGATGGGGCCGTCATTCACGAGCGTGCGCGTCACCCCGTCGGGCTCGAGCCGGTAGAGGTTCGCGGTCACGTCGCCGCCATCCGAGGCGAGTTCGAACGCGAGCCGCACGGTGCCGTCCGCCTGAGGCTGGCCCTCGAAGCGCGCCACCCGCGTGGCCGTGACGCCCGCCGGGCTCAGCGACATCAGCGCGTAGGAGGCGATGTAGACGTCGTTGCGCGCGGCCTTCGAGGCGCCGCCCGACGCGTAGTTGCCGGCGCCGGTGATGGATTGGTGCGCCAGGTTCATGAGGAACCCGGTCGAGTCCCACGCCGAGAAGCCGTTGAACGCGTAGAGGGCGAACGCCGTGGAGCCCCCGCCGTTGACGTCGTTCCTCATGGTGGTGCGGCCGGGCAGCGAGTTCACGTACACGACATCGCGGAACGTGCCGGCCCAGCGCTTCATGGTGACCGGCGACGAGAAGAACTCGACCCCCTCGAGATTCATCTCGATGGCCACGCGTGCGAAGTAGTTGGCGTAGTTGATGGCCTGCCACTCCTGCGTCGCGGGGTCCAGCTGGCGCGCCCAGCGCCATGCCGAGGGCACGGTCGGGTTGATCTGCAGCGAAGCCTCGAGCTGGGCCCGGATCTCGTTGGCGCGGTCGCGGTAGAACGTGTTGCCGGTCACCTTCCAGAGGTAGTACGCGAGCCGCCAGTTGGCCGAGCGCGGCTCGGTGTCGGGCTTGTAGAACCCCGCGAACGGCGTGTTCCACGCCGGCAGCGCGCCACCGGCGCGCGCGTACCACTTGGCGAGGAAGTGGTTCTCGAGCCAGCCGCGCCAGTAGTCGGCGGCGGCGGCATAGGCGGGGTCGAGCGAGCGATTCGAGTGGAAGGTCCACATCCACAGCGCCGCGGTGCCCGACGAGATGGACTCGTCGAGCCAGTTGGTGTCCTTGCCGTAATAGGTGGGATTCGCCGGGTCCACGAGCCACAGCCACGCCGTGTGGCCGTCGGTGGTGCCGTCGAGCCAGGCGTCGCGAAGCTGCGTCTTGGCCAGGTTCGAGAGCGCGAGCACGCGGTCGAGGAACTGCCGGTCGCCGGTGGCGCGGTAGGCGAGGATCAGGGCCTGCGTGTAATTGCCGCCCTCGCGTCCGATGGCGTAGGAGTCGCCGCCCGTCATCGTGTTGTCGATGAGCACGTTGCTGGCGGCCATGCCGGCGACCACGCGGTCGCGCCAGGTGGTCTCCTCGGGGGTGAGCACGCGGACCGCGGCATCGGCGCGCGGCGCGGCGAGGATCGGGAGCGAGAGAACCGTGAGGAGAGCGAGGTGTGGGACACGAAGCACGGATGCCTCCGGAGTCGGCCCGAGGAGTCAGGTCATGGGGGCGGCGGCACCTTAGAGGGGCTCGCATCGCATGGGAAGTCGTTGGCCGGGCGGGCGGGGGTCTCGGTGCTGCTATCGGCCGTCCGCCGGGGTCGGCTTAGCGGGGCGGTGCATCCGCGGAACCGCCGCGCCCAGCAGCCGCCGCGGGCGAGGCGTCCTGCAACGCCCGGCGCCCCCTCACCCACCCGGCAGATTCCGCTTGCCGGCGACTTCACCAGACCGTAACGTCTGCATCCTTCCGGAATCGAGCAGCCGGAGCTCGGTCGCCCATCCCCCTCCCCTGCGACCTCGAGTCCGTCCTGCAAGGCACTCCGAGCGCGCCGCCCCCGCGCCGCCATCAAGAGCCGCTCCGGATGGTGTCGGTCGGCTGTGCCCCCACCAGCCACGAGAGACCCGGTGCACGCCCCCGAGTGAACGAGCCCCTCGGTCATCGGTCCTTCGGCCACCCGCGCGCACGGCGCGTTCGGGGAATGGAGGGCGCTTCATCCATCACGCCGCCGCGACCTCGCGGCGGCCTGTGCAGCATCGGTCCTCGCCACGCGGTCCCTGGCCCCCCACCCGTGCGACCCGCGCTCCGATCCCATCACGCCCTTGGGCCGCCCGACGGTCCCGAGGAGGAAAGGGAACCTGAGCCATGAGAGTCCAGCAGCTTGTCCGCGGTGCCTCTTGCTTGTTGCTTCGAAGCGCCGCCGCATCGCCCCGCATCCTGCTCGCGGCACTCGCCTTCTCGCTCACGCTCACGATGCTTCCACCCGCCGCCCTCGCCGCCTCGCCCACGATCGTCATCAGCCAGGTCTACGGCGGCGGCGGCAACTCCGGTGCGACCTACACGAACGACTTCATCGAGCTGCACAATCGCAGCGACGTCGCCGTCTCGGTCGCCGGGTGGACCGTGCAGTACGCCTCGGCCAGCGGCACGACGTGGTCCTCCACCGCGCTTTCGGGTTCGATCGCCGCCGGTGGCTATTACCTGATCCAGCAGGCTGCGGGCACCGGTGGCAGCACGGCGTTGCCGACGCCCGACGTGATCGGAACGATCGCCATGAGCGCCAGCTCCGCGAAGGTGGCGCTGGTCAGCAGCACGACGCTCCTCTCGGGCAGCTGTCCGACCGGTGGCAGCATCGTGGATGTGGTCGGCTACGGCAGCGCGACCTGCTCCGAGACCGCTCCCACCGCCACGCTCGCCAACACCGTGGCCGCGATCCGCAAACGAGATGGCTGCGCGGACACGGACCACAACTCGGCCGATTTCTCGCTCTCCTCGCCGCTCCCGCGCAACAGCGCGACGGCGGCCCGGCCCTGCAACTACACGCTCGACGCGGTCGTGAGCCCGCTGGCCAGTGGAAGCGTCACCCGCTCGCCCGACCAGGCCTCGTACCTCGACGGCGCCGGCGTCCAGCTGACGGCCGCCGCGATCACCGGCTGGCACTTCGTCGGCTGGAGCGGGGACGCCAGCGGCAGCACCAACCCGCTCGACGTCACCATGGACGCCGACAAGTCCATCACCGCCACGTTCGCGATCGACCAGCACACGCTCGCCGTCGCCACCGTCGGCAGCGGCTCCGTGGCCAAGGCACCCGACCAGGCGACCTACGACTACGGCTCCACCGTGCAGCTGACGGCGACGCCGGCGGTCGGCTGGCACTTCGTCGACTGGAGCGGGGACGCCAGCGGCAGCACCAACCCGCTCGACGTCACCATGGACAGCGACAAGTCCATCACCGCCACGTTCGCGGAGAACCAGGTCGTGGTGAGCCAGGTCTATGGCGGCGGCGGCAACACCGGCGCGACCTACACGCATGACTTCATCGAGCTGTTCAATCGTGGCTCGACGCCCGTGGACCTCACCGGATGGACCGTCCAGTACGGCTCCTCCGGCGGCAGCACGTGGCAGACCACCGCGCTCTCGGGAACCATCCTGCCGGGCCGCTACTACCTCGTGCAGCAGGCGCAGGGCGCGGGCGGCTCGACCAGCCTGCCCACGCCCGATGCCACGGGTGCGATCGCGATGAGCGCCACGGCCGGCAAGGTCGCGCTGGTCAACGATGGCACGGCCCTCGCGGGCGCCTGCCCGATCGGGCCGTCCATCGAGGACCTGATCGGCTACGGAGCGGCCAACTGCTCCGAGACCACGCCCGTGGGCTCGCTCAGCAATCTCAACGCCGCGCATCGCAAGGGCAATGGCTGCGTGGACACCGACCACAACTCGGCCGACCTGCTCATCGGCCCGCCGACCCCTCGCAACAGCGCCTCGCCGTTCAACAATTGCGAGTTCACGCTGGCCGTGACGGTGTCACCGTCGGCGACCGGATCGGTGACCGTCTCGCCGCTGCAGGCGTCGTACGCCAACGGCTCGCAGGTGCAGCTCACCGCGACGCCGGTCTTCGGCCACCACTTCGTCAAGTGGACCGGCCACGCGAGCGGCAACACCAACCCGCTCACGATCACGATGGACTCGGACAAGTCCATCGTGGCGCACTTCGCCTCGAACTCGTTGATCGACGGCATCGTGATCAGCCAGATCTACGGCGGCGGCGGCAACAGCGGTGCGACGTACAAGCAGGACTTCGTCGAGCTCTACAACCGCGGCAACTTCGCGGTGGACATCACCGGCTGGAGCCTGCAGTACGCCTCGGACAACGGCACGGTCTGGTTCTCCACGAACCTGATCGGCACCATCCAGCCCGGCCAGAACTACCTGATCCGGCAGGCGCAGGGAGCCGGGGGCACGCTCGACACGCCCACGCCCGACGCGATCGGCACGGTGGCGATGAGCGCCTCGGGCGGCAAGGTGGCGCTCTGCACCGACGGGGTGGTGCTCACGGGAAGCTGCCCGACGAGCGCGTCCATCCGGGACTACGTCGGGTACGGCTCGGCCGATTGCTTCGAGATCGTCGCCGCGGCGTCGCTCGACAACGTCACGGCGGCCCATCGCAACTCCGACGGCTGCGATGACATCGATCACAACCTGGGCGACTTCCACACTGGGGCGCCGAACCCGCGCAACACCGCGATGCCGGTCCACTTCTGCCCGGAGTGGGTGGACGTCGGACCGGTCGCGGTGACCGAGTTCGCGCTCTCGCCCGTGGCGCCGAATCCCTCGCGAGGCGTCTCGCGCGTGTCGTTCGCGCTGCCGGTCGAGTCCCGCGTGCGGCTGCAGGTCATGGACCTGCAGGGGCGCGTGGTGACGTCGCTGGCCGACGGCACGTGGCCGGCGGGCCGTCACAGCATCCAGTGGGACGGTTCCTCCCCCGGCGGCCCGGCGCGCTCCGGGATGTACTTCGTCCGACTCGAGGCGAACGACAGGCGCTTCGTCCGGAGCATGATGCTCACCCGGTGATGAACCGATGAGACTCGGGGCCCGGGGAGCGGATCTCCGGGCCTCGACGTCTCCGAAGCGGCAGGCAGTTCACCACTCGCGCTTCACCGTCGCCGGCGAGATTCCGAGCCGCTCGGCCGTCTCCGACACACCGAGCCCGGCGAAGTCGCGCAGATCCACCGCCCAGGCCTGCCGCTCATCCCGCGACTCGAGTCGGGCGAGCGCCTCGTGGACCGCCAGCACCTCGTCGTCCTCGAGCCCGGGCAGTTCCGCTTCGGCGTCCGCCGCCTCGAGCGGCAGGTCCGGGTCGCCACCGCCTCGCTTGGCGGCGCGGCACCGGCGGGCGGGGCAGGTTCGGGAGTCATGGGGACCGGCGCGACTCACCCGCTGCGGCGGCCGTGCGGCGCTCGAACCAGCCTCATGGGATGCGGAGCACCATGCGCGTATGCGTCCGCTCGGGGGTACGAAGGCGCACGAAATAGACCCCCGGCTCGACCGCGCCGTCCGAGGCGCCCCGCCCGTCCCACGTCACACGGTGCCGCCCCGCGGGCCATGTGCGGCCGCGCGCGAGCATGCGCCGCTCGCGTCCGAGGAGGTCGAATACGGCGAGTTCGACCTCGGCCGCGTTCGCCAGCACGAACTCGACCTCGGCGCTCGTTCGGAAGGGATTGGGCCGCACCGGCGCGAGCGCGGTGGCGCGGCTGGGCGCCCCCGCGCCGGCACTGAGGCTCGCGGGCGTCGAGGCGGGGTTCCCGGGGTCGCTACCCGCGATCCGCTCATCCGCATCACGGAAGCCGTCTCGATCGCGGTCGATCCCCATGCGCTCGCCGCTGCCGAGAGGCACGCCGGTGACCGTGAGTTCGGCGCCTGGTCCCGCGACGGCCCGCACCTGGGCCGTGGTCTGGTTGCCCTCGGCGAGCCAGTCGCTCTCCCACAGGCCGGATCCGAGATAGCGCCAGCCTCGCGGGAGGCCGCCCGCGCGCCCCTTGGCGACGACTTCGCAGTCGCCCGCATCGGCCCGCGCCAGCAGCGTGTCCAACCGCGCGCCCTCGCCCCCCGTGGGCGAGGTGAACGTGACCTGTGCGCCGACCGCCGGTGCGAGACCCGTGTCGAAGGCGAGCATGAAGGCCTCGACGTCGCGGCGCTGATCGTTGCCGGCGGCGCCGGAAGCGAACGCGAAGCCGGGGAAGCGGAGGAACTCGAAGAGGTTGTCGGTGGCGCCATTGTGGATGAAGCCGAAGCCGCGCTTGTTGACGGCGCCGACCGTGTCACGGAATCCGGTCTTGCGGTACATGTTGCGCAGCTGCGGGATCTTCATGTCCTGCGCTGCGAGCAGCGCCGACCGATTGATCATCTGCCCGTTCGTGCCGGTCGGCACGGTGTGGCAGAAGTTGCACGTCTGCCCGCCATCGACCGGCGTGTTCATGAAGAATTGCTGGCCGCGGCGGGCGCTCGGCCGGCCGGCAGGTGCGTCGGGCATGCTGCGGTCGAGGTTCTGCCGCGGATTGGGAGGATGGCGCAGCGGCAGGACGAAGTCCGCGAATGCGGCCATCTGGGAGTCGGGCAGCAGCGTGCCGCGCCCGAGCAGGCTGACGAACGTGCCATTGAAGGCCTGAAGGTTCGCGCGGTCGCCCCGCCAGTGCAGGACGCCGGTGCCCGGCAGTCCGCGCAGCGTCTGCGTGGTCATCGGGCCCTTCATGGGGTGGAAGGGCGTGAGCAGCGGGTCGAGCATGCCGGGCGGCACCGGGGCCATGCTCCCCTGCGGGTCGCCCAGATCCCACGCGATCGCGTCCATGTCCCCGAAGAGATGACAGCTCGCGCACGAGTGCTCCCCATGGCCCGAGGTGAAGCCGCCGTAGAAGACCCGGCGGCCGTTCACGATGTCGTCCGGCGTGGGATCGTGCCCGATCGCGGTGACGGCGAGGGAGGCGAGGGAGGACGCGCTCAGCGTCTGCAACTGGTTGCGGAACCGCCCCAGCACGTAGAGGCGGCCGCGCGCCGCATCCGCGATCACGCCCGTCGGGCCCTGCACCGTGGCGACCCGGGCGAGCAGCGCGCCGCTGTGGGAGAGCACACCGAGGCGGTCGTTGGAGAGCGCGGTCACGTAGAGCCGCTGCCCATCCGGCGACCACGTCACGCCCGTCGGCATCCCGAGCGCGGAGTCCCGCTCGCTCGCCGGGCCCGGGGTCACCGCGTAGTTGACGTGGGGATTGAGCAGCGACAGCGTCGCGGCGCCCGCCGCCGGCACGATCGCGACGCGCGTATCCACATTGCGGCCCCGCAGGTTGGGCTCGAAGCGCACCGCGTTGCGCGCCTCGTGCCCCGTCACCGCGACCGCCCCGGTGACGGGGTCGGCGGCGAGCCCGAGCGCCACGGTCGTGAGGTCGCCGACCACGCGCGTGATGGCGCCGCTGTTCGCCTCGATGCGCACGACGTCGGCCTCATGCAGGGAGTAGCGCACCTTCGAGTTCCACAACTTGCCCGACTCGTCCCGCCAATCGCCCTGGGCGTTCTGCTTCACGATGAGCCCGACCTTGGGAGCGGGCGGGAGCGCTGCGGACATGGGCGGGTTCGGCGGCGGCAGCGAGTCGCCCGCCTCGGCCTCCGACAGCACGGTGGTGCGATTGCCGCCCTGGAGGATCGCGACGTGCACCGCGGCCCCGTCGGCGCTGCGCACGAGGGCCCGGGGCTGGCGGCCGGGCATGGCGATGCGCTGCGGCGGGATCGCGAGATTCGCGGGGTCGTACGCCTTGACCGCATCCTCCTCGCCCACGCTGACGAAGGCGCGAGGCGGCGACCCCGCGAACACGACGTCGTGGGGCTCATCGCCCACGCGGAGCGTGGCGCGCACATGCATCGTGGTGAGGTCCACGATGCTCACGTCATCCGAGAGGTGATTGACGACCCAGGCTTCGGTGTCATGACGCGCGGCCACCGACACCGGCTCGAGCCCGACGGGGATCTCGGCGATGCGCACCGGCAGCGGGCCGGTCAGGTCGAACACGCTGAGATGCGCATCGGGCGTGTTGACCACCAGCAGGCGCGTGCCATCCGGGGTGATCGCGAGCGGGTGCACCTGGCCGCTCTCGAAGTGCATGAAGTCCGCATTCCCGCTCACGCGCGAGCGCGGCGCCCCGGGGAACGCCACGAGGAGGAGCGTCACGGAGGTCAGCGTGAGGATCGACGCGGCCAATCGGCGCATGACGGGTCTCCGGGGCGGGGGGTGGACCCCAAGATGGTCGAACCCCGCGCCGGCGCGGTCAACGGCATTCTCGCGTGCCGCGGCCGCCCGTCCCCCTCCCCCGGCGACTTCGAGCCCGACCGCGCGGCACCCGAGCGCGCGCCCCTGCTGACTCACGCGTGATAGGCTCCCCATTCCAGCCGACCGTCACCCTTGAACGCCTGATCGCCACCCCTTCCCCCCGGAGGTGACCGCGTGACTCCCCGCCCCCGCGTCGTCGGCGCCGCCCTCGCCTGTGCTGCGGCGGCCTGCCTGCTCCTCACCGGCTCCGCCCTGGCCGCCGAGCGTGCCGTGGACGCCGTGCTCGACGACCTGCTCCGCCCGCTCGCGCCCTTCGCGCGCTCCGGCGTGCTGGTGGACCGCGTGCTGCCGATCGCGCGGCTCGGCGAACTGGATGGCGGCGCGGATGCGCCGGCCGTGGACCGCGCCCGCTGGCGGCAGGCCCACGACGAACTGCGGCGGGCGGCGCTCGGCCCTCCGGCCGGACCGTCGCCCGCCGCGATCGAAGCCGCGGCGCGATCGGCCCAGCGCTCGGGACTCCTGCCGATCGCGCTGCTCGATGTCGGCTACGACCGGGTGCGCCCCAGCGCACTCGGCGACGGCGCCTTGCGCCTGCACGACGGCCGCATCGAGGTGGCGGACGGCACGGCGATCGTGTCCTCGCGCGCAGTGGCCGGCGCGGTGCTCGCCGGACCGACGTACCGCGGCGGGAACCTCTCGTTCGTGCTCGATCGCCGCTGCTTCGTGACCGACCTCGGCGATCCGAGCGCGATCACGCTCGATTTCGGCGATGGCCGCGGCCCTCGCGCCGTGGCGTTCGGCCAGCCGCTGCACGTGAACTATGACACGCCCGGAGTGCGCGTGATCGAGGCGCGCATCGCGCGCGCCGACGGCACGGCGGGCGTGGCGCGGCTGGCGTTCGAGGTCCGCGGCCTGGCCGCGCCGCTGCCGGACGACACGCTCCAGGTCACCGCAGGCATCGCGCATCAGGGCGTGGTCGGCTCCGGCCGCGCGTTCATCGCACTCGCCCCCGGACACACCGAGCTCACCAACCCGGTCGTGGTGATCGAGGGCTTCGACCTCGACGACAGCATGAACTGGGACGAGCTCTACGCGCTGCTCAACCAGCAGAATCTCATCGAGACACTGCGTGCCGACGGCTTCGACGCGGTCGTGCTCGACTTCGACGCGGCGACCGCGCCCATCCAGCAGAACGCGTACGTGGTCGCGGAGCTGATCCAGCAGGTGCAGGCGCGCATCGCGCCCACCGCCAGCCTCGCCCTCGTCGGCGCCAGCATGGGCGCGCTCTGCTCGCGCTATGCGCTCGCGTACATGGAGACGCATGCGATCCCCCACCGCGTGCGCACCTGGATCTCATTCGATGGACCGCAGGCGGGCGCCGACATCCCATTGGGACTGCAGTACTGGATCCAGTACTTCGCCAGCCAGTCCACCGACGCCGCCGCGTTCCTCGCCGTGCTCGACAGCCCGGCGGCGCGGCAGATGCTGCTCTACCGCCTCACCGAGCCGCCGAGCGCGGCGCCCCAGCCCGACCCCATGCGCACGGCGCTCCTCGCCGAGTTCGCCTCGCTCGGGGGGTATCCCTCGCTCCCCCGGCGGGTCGCGGTGGCCAATGGCAGCGGGTCCGCGGTCGGGCAGGGCTTCGCACCCGGCGCCCAGCTCATCCGCTACGAGTACAGCTCGCTGTTCCTGGCGCTCACCGGCAACGTGTGGGCGGTGCCCGACCAGACCAGCCGCACGATCTTCGCGGGCAGCCAGCGCGTCCTGTTCAGCACCACGAGCCGCACCGTGACCGTCAGCGGCACGCTGCCGTGGGACGGCGCCCCGGGGGGCTCGCGCGCTTCGATGGCGCAGCTCGACGCGACGTCGCCTCCCTATGGCGACATCGTCGCGCTGCATCCGTCGCACTGCTTCATCCCCACCGTCAGCGCGCTCGCCCTGGCGACGACGGATCCGTTCTTCAACGCCTCGGCCGAGCCCGACCTGCTCGCGCGGACCCCGTTCGACGCCGTCTTCTTCCCCGCCGTGAACGAGGAGCACGTGGCGCTCTCGGCGGCGAGCGCGGCATGGCTGCGGAGCGAGATCGGCGCCGGCGTCCTCGATGCACCCCCTCCGGGCGCCTCGGCGCCGCGCCTCGCGCTGGCCGTGCGCCCCAGTCCGCTCACGGGCGAGGCGAGGTTCACGCTGACGCTTCCCGAGGCGGCGCCTGCCGCACTCTCGGTCCACGCGATCGACGGCCGCTGCGTGCGCGATCTGGGCGCACGGGATCTGCCCGCCGGCTCGCACTCGCTCACCTGGGACGGCCGCGACGGGCAGGGGCGCCTCGCGCCCCCCGGTGTCTACCTGGTGCTCGGTCGGGCCGGGACCGAACACGTCTCCCGGCGCATCGTGAAACTGGACTGAGCCCCCGGAGCTGCGCGACGTCCGATTCCGAGAGGCGTCCGCTTCTCCTTGGTGCTCGGCGTCGGTGAGGGCGAACGC